>JBDTGB010000185.1:0-9244 GCA_039937635.1 Burkholderiaceae bacterium
CGCTAAAATTTCTGGGATTCAATTTCTCAATCACGCAAGCCGCTGTGGTGTTTCCCTTTATCATCCAGGCGCAACGCTTCTTCACCAAACAAATCAGCCTGGGTGACTTGATTCAAACCGCGCAAGCGTTTGGTCGACTGCAAGAAAACCTATCGTTCTTCCGTAACGCGTACGACAGTTTTGCTTCATACCGCGCCACCCTGGACCGCTTGACAGGCTTCACCTCCGCTATCGATGAATCGTATGCGCTTCCACACCCCAACGTGCAAACGCAAGGCGCACGCATCGCCGTGAACAACCTGACAATAAAAACCCCTGCAGGACTGGTGCTGATCGAAAAACTAAACCTTGAAATGCAAGCCGGCGCGCCATTATTGATCCGCGGTTCGTCGGGCGCGGGTAAAACGACCTTGCTGCGCGCCATCGCGGGCCTGTGGCCTTATTGCGAAGGAACCATTGTTCGACCCGAACACGGCGCCTTGTTCCTGTCCCAGAAACCGTACATTCCGCTAGGCAGCCTGCGCGACGCGCTGTACTATCCCAGCCCAGTCCCTGTGCCCGCCGCAACCTCAGCCGCTACCTCTTCATCTGTCTCGGCCACCGTCGCCGCGGGGGCCGCCATAGGCGCGCAAACGTTAGCCGACCCATTTAGGGCCATGCTCCCATCGTCGCCCAGTCGCGCCGAGGAGGTGCTAAAAAAAGTTCAATTGGGCCATTTAACTGAGCGCCTGGACGAAGTCACCGACTGGGGCCGCATTTTATCGCTGGGCGAACAACAACGCCTGGCATTCGGCCGACTATTGTTGGCAAAACCGGCGGCGGCCTTCCTGGACGAAGCCTCGTCCGCGATGGACGAGGGCCTGGAAGACGCGATGTATCGGCTGGCCCGCGAAAGCTTGCCCAATACGCTGCTGATCAGCGTCGGCCATCGAAGCTCTTTGCTGGCGCACCACCCACGCCAACTCACTCTGAAAGGAAAAGGGGCGTGGGAACTGTCGTCATCAGCGAAACCATAAGGCATGCGGCGTTTGGAAAAACTTGCTACGCTTGACGTTTGGGATAATAAGGCCAAAACATGAACTATCTTTTCATAAAAGAACTGCATGTTGGTTCCGCCGCCTTAAGCATCGTCTTTTTCGTGACGCGGGCGTACTGGTCCATCATTGGTTCAGGGAAATTGCAGTGGCGCTTCGTTAAAATAGCGCCCCACATCATCGACACGGTATTACTTACCTGCGGGGTTATCCTGACGTTCATGCTGGGCGGCTTGCAACCGTGGATCGTGGCCAAGCTGATTGCCCTGGCGCTGTATATCGGGGTCGGGACAATCGCCATCAAACGCGGCGAAAGCGCCGGCGCCCGCACACTCGCCGCCCTGATCGCTATCGCCATTTTCTTTTATATTGTTGGCGTCGCTTTGGCGCACAATCCCCTGTCGTGGCTGGCGCGCTAATTCGGCACTACCACGTTCCCATCAGATGCTGCACCAGCAGACTGCTAAGCAATACCGACGCCCATACGCCCAAGCCCAGCAAGATCGGGCGAACGCCGGCGCTGGCCATGCGGCGGAAATCGGACGACAGGCCAATGGCCGCAAGGGCAACCACAATCAGATACTCCGCAACGAAATGAATTGAACCGTTCCAGCCCTCGGGAATCAGCCCTGTTGAACGAATGCCCGACGCCACCAGAAACCACAAGATAAACCAGGGGAAAATACGCGCCAGGCCAAAATTGGCGCCGCCCTGCTTTTTATGATGCCATGCAGTATACAAAGCCAGCACCAGGCACACCGGAATAATCAAGGTGGCGCGCGTCAGTTTCACAATCGTGGCGTAATCGCCTGCGGCGACACTGTAGCTATAACCGGCAGCCACCACGGACGACGTGTCGTTGATAGCCGTGCCGGCCCACATCCCGAAGCCCGCATCGGTCATGGCCAGCAAGTGGCCCAGCGGTGGAAAGACAAGAACCGCGATAATATTGAAAATGAATATGGTCGAAATCGCAAAGGCGGTTTCGTGCTCGTCCGCCTGAACAATCGGCGTCACGGCGGCAATGGCCGACCCGCCGCAAATGGCGGTGCCCACGCCGATCAGGATCTTTAATTTTGACGGTATGTTCAGCCATTTTCCGAGCAAGTACGCAGAACCGAAAGCGACGCAAATCGTCACCGCCGTCACCGATAATGATTCCATTCCCGTTTTGGCAACCTGCTGAATGCTTAAACCGAATCCCAGCGCAATGATCGACCATTGCAATATCTGCCGGGACGCAATCCGCAGCCCCGGCCTGAAAATCGGCCGCACGCCCACCGAGTTGCGAATAACCATGCCCAGCACAATTCCAAACACGGGTCCGCCCACAATGGGCGCCCAGCGCCCCATCCACAACGCCGCTAACCCCAGCGTCATGGCCAACAGCAAACCGTACAATGCGGCGGGTGGGTGGGCCTGCGCGTGTCGATTCGATTGGCTGCGGCGATGATGACGCGGACTGCCCGCCGCGGCAGCGATGGACTGAGCTTCGACCGAAGATAAAGATAATGATGCTGGCATACCTGATTGCTATATGTTAATGAATTTGAGTAATATTAAATCCACTCTGGATATAAAAAAATTCATTAATTTTTATCTACGCTATAAAATAGATTGATGATCGGAATCAGCATCCGCCAGCTCGAAGTCTTTGTGTCAATTGCGGCAACCACGCGCGTGCGGCTCGCTGCGGAGCGCCTGTTCGTCACGCAACCGGCGGTCAGCATGGCGCTGGCCGAGCTTGAGCGACAGCTTAATACGCCGCTTTTTGATCGGACACGGGGGCGCCTGCATTTAAACTCACGCGGTAAAGAACTCCTGCCCATGGCGCAAGAGATCATTGAACGCCTTCACGAAATGCGGCGTCATACAAACAACGATCCCATGACACTTAGCGGCGAATTGCGCGTGGGCACCAGCAACACTATCGGTAACTACCTGATCGGCGACCTGCTTAAACCCTTTATCAGCGCACACCCGAACGTGGCGTTAAAAGTCAGTGTCGCAAACACTCACACCATTGTGGACGACCTGTTATCGCACCGTATCGATGCAGGCTGCGTCGAAGGCCCGGTAAACCACTCGCAAATCGACGTGCTTGCCTGGCGCAACGACGATCTGGTGGTGTGCGCGGCTCCCAGCCACCCGTTGGCGCGATTAAAACGGCTGCAAGCCAAGCACTTCGCAAACGCGAAATGGATCTTGCGTGAACCTGGTTCGGCAACGCGCGCACTGACCGAACGAGCGTTAACTTCTTTGCCGCCGGGCCAGATCGTGCTCGAACTGGGCCAGGTGGAAGCCATTAAACAAGCCGTTATTGCCGGGCTCGGAATCGCGTGTCTGCCCATTACCGCCACCGTCGATTCCGCCGCCGTCGGCCGCTTGAAGGTTTTGAACACCCCCTTTCTAAACCTGCATCGGCGCTTGTCGCTACTACTGCATAAAGCACGCTATCGCGGCGCATTAATCGACGCCTTCGTGGCCAGTCTGGATTGCGTGAACGACGCGCCTTTGAAAAACAAGCCTACGGCGGGCTAATCCGCCAAGGCGTCGCAGTCGATTACACTGAAGCTGAACTATTTCCGGACACCTTCAAATTCAATGGCGAGATCTTCTAATAAAGCGGGCGTCACAGCGCCGAAAATCCATGTCAAATCCAACGACAAGTCGTTCGATCTGCCTCCCTACGAAACCGTGGCCCTGGTATTGCAAGGCGGTGGAGCGCTGGGCGCCTATCAGGCAGGCGTCTACCAAGGCTTGACCGACGCGGGCATCAAACCCAACTATTTATCAGGCATCTCGATCGGTGCGCTGAATATCGCGATCATCGCGGGCAATGCGCCCAGAAGGCGGATTGAACGCTTGACGGAATTCTGGGAAACCATCTGTGAGCCCAATTTTGGCTATCCGGTTAATGCCTTTGCAGAGCAAAGCTTTTTCGACTTGAACGACGCCACGCGGCGATCCATGAGTACGCTAAGCGCTGCAAGCGCGATTGTTAACGGGCAAAAGGGATTTTTCAGTCCGCGTTTTCCCCCAACTTCATCGTGGGTTTCCGGTTCGCCCGCCGCCGCCAGCTATTACGACACCAGCGCGTTGAAAGACACACTTGAGCGCCTGTGCGACTTTGACCGCATCAACTCGGCCGAACAACATGTCTCGGTTGGCGCCGTCCACGTCAGCACGGGTAACCTGGTGTACTTTGACAACACCAGGACAAGCCTGCGAGCCGAACATTTCATGGCCTCTGGCGCGCTGCCACCGGCCTTTCCCGCCGTCGAAATCAATGGCGAATATTATTGGGACGGCGGTTTGGTTTCGAACACACCGCTTTCGCATGTGCTGGAATCGCGCCCATTTAAGGACACGCTGGCATTTCAGGTCGATCTGTGGAGCGCGCGCGGCCGCGCACCGACCAACATGAGCGAAGTATCGGACCGGATGAAAGCAATTCAATACTCCAGCCGAACGCGCCTGATCACTGATCAGGTTCGCCTGATGCAAAACATGCGCCACCTATTGCAATACATGCAAGAAAGCCTGCCGCCCGAGAAGCGCGGCAAGGGACCTTACAGCAAAATTGCCGAAGACCTTGCCTGCGGCAAACGCTATAACGTCGTTCATCTTATTTATCACGGCCAACCCTACGAGAACCAATACCGGGACTTCCAGTTTGGCCTGGCCACCATGCGCGAACGCTGGGCCAGTGGGCTAAAAGACATCCAGGAAACGCTATCGGATCCCGCGCGGCTTGCCATGCCTGATAATATTTCAGGATTTATCACACACGACGTGCATCGCGAGCGAATCGATGAATCGATGAAACCAAATTAAGACAAGCCTGGCCTCGTCAACGGCGCGCGAGCACCACCGCACCGACGAGCGCAAATGCTGTGCCTAACAGTTGCAACGATCTGATCGGCTCGCCTAAGATCCAGTTCGCCAAAAACAGTACAGAAACAGATCCCAGCAAGCCCAGTTGCGCCGTCATGGGTGCGCCGATCCGGGCCACCGACCACATGATCAGGAACGCCGGAATCATCGTATTGACGACGGCATGAAACAAAGACAACTGATAAACCGGCAAGGGCTGAATCAAGCCCTGCCAGAAATGCATGCCAAAGATGCAGAAAAACCAGCATAACGCCGACATACGAGACCGCCAGCGCGGCCCACTGCTTACCCGCGATCGGGCGTTTGAATAAAGTGCCGTAATAAGCAACACAAACGTTGGCGCCAAAAACAAGATCAGTCGATCAAGGCCAGCCAGAATGAAACCGACCCAAAATTCTTTTGATCGTGTTCTGTCTGAAACTACAGGTACCGAGGTCATGCGGCCGAATCTGATAAAGGATGGAGACCAAGTATAAAGATTGAAGCCCTGCATACGAAATCAAAACACAATGCGGCGTTGTTATTTTGCCTAACTATTGCCTGCATAGTTAAATAGTGTTTAGGCTGTAGTTGCCTAGGCAATAATATGGCCCTATAATTATTTTCATGGTCAAACCTAAACACACTTCTTCGATCCAGATCATGCCTTCTTCCACCGCGGTGAACGCTCGCGCGAGCAAATCAGCCTCTGGAAAAAAACCAGCCGGTAAAAATTCAACCCGCAAAACCGGCGCTGCAGGCGCCATCGGCAAGCCGCCGCATTTTTACCGTGCCGAAGCCTATTCGCTATGCCAGGAAAATAATGTGGGGCACCTTCTGAAGCGAACGACTGCATCGCTTACCCGCATGATCGACCAGGGCGTCGTGCCGTTGGGCTTGACCGCCATGCAGTGGAAGCCGCTGGTCATGATTTGTCACGGTAATTTGGACACGCCCGCCGAGCTTTCGCGTAAAGCCATGATTGACACCGGCGCCATGACGCGTACGCTGGATCGTCTAGAAACCAAGGGGTTTTTAACACGCCATCGCTGCGAAGAAGATCGCCGCGTGGTCAAGTTGGAACTTACCGACAGCGGTCGGCAGGTTGCCGACGGCATTTTGCCGATAGTGGCCAATAGCGTGAACACGCACCTGGATGGCTTCAGCCATGACGAAGTTGTGCTTCTTCTAGATTTTTTGCACCGCATGATCTCCAATGGAGCCAACCCGGACGACGCCAACGCGCGCGACGACCCGTAAACCGTCTTTCAAGAATCCGCCGCTTTTATTCACTATCCGCAATAAACGGATACCGAAACGAGCCAAAAACCACCTTAATATAGTTGCCTAGTCAGATACAGTAAGGTCAACTAAATTCAGTCAATTGTCAGCATGAAACTTTTATTCCCTCTCCTTCTTGCCGCTACGCTGTCAGGTTGCGCCGCCATCAATCCCGGCGAGCCCGCATTCAAGGAAATACAAGGCCCTGCAACTGGACTTCAAGCCAGCACCCTCGCTTGGCCTGCGCAGCAATGGTGGGCGCGCTATAAAGATCCGCAACTCGACCAACTGATCGTTGAGGCTTTGCAAAGCAACCCCACCTTGGCGGCTGCTCAAGCGCGTCTGAGCATCGCGCGCGCCTCTGTGCAGGGAGCGCGGGCCGTTCAACTGCCGCAACTGAACGCAAACTACAACCAGGTTCGCGAGCGATTTTCCAACAACTACATCTACCCGCCTCCTTTGGGCGGCGCCATGGACACGGATGCCAAGCTGCAATTGAATCTGGGCTTCGATCTGGATCTATGGGGTAAAAATCGCTCGCGTTATGCTGCCAGCGTATCGCGCGCGGAAGCGGCGCAAGCAGAAACACAAGCAGCGCGCAACGCGCTTGTCAGCGCCGTGACCCAAAGCTATTTCAACCTTCAAAATGCGCTCGCCGAACACGACGTCATCACGAAAATCGTCAGACAGCTTGAAAACGTGGCAAGCATTACCCGCGGCCGGGTGCGGGCAGGCCTGGACACCGAGGTTGAGATCAACCAGGCCGATTCAGCTGTTTCGGCCGCAAAGGTTCAATTAAATCAGGTTGACACCAACGGCGTCATGCTGCGCCATCAATTGGCGGCGCTGATGGGCGCGGGCCCCGCTCGCGGCCAAAGCGTTGAGCGCGCCTTGCCGCGACGGCCGCCGACCGCCACTCCCGAGAACATCCCCATGGATCTGCTCGGGCGGCGCCCCGACATCGTTGCCGCAAAACGCCAGATTCAGGCCAGCGCCAGCGAAATCTCCGCGGCGAAAGCGCAGTTTTTCCCGGACGTGAATCTTTCGGCCTTCGCCGGTTTCATGTCGCTGGGGTTGAGCAATTTGCTGAGAAATGGCAGTCAGACGTACGGAGTGGGGCCTGCAATTAGCCTGCCGCTGTTTAATGGCGGCGCGCTTAACGCACAGTTAAGCGGCAAGCGCGGCGAACGCGATTTGGCCATTGCCAACTATAACCAAACCGTATTGACCGCAGTGCGCGAGGTCGCCGATGCGATAACGGCGATTAAAGCGCTGCAACAACAGGCCGTCGACCAAAGCGCCAGTTACCGGTCCATTTCGTCGGCCTATGACATTGCCGTGAAGCGCTACAAATCGGGCCTGGGCAACTTCCTGCAAGTGCTTCTTGCTCAAAACGAAGTCCAAAAGCAGGCCATCCTGGACACCGATTTGCGCATACGCGCCTACAACCTGGACGCTCAGCTTGCCACAGCTCTGGGAGGCGGCTATGCCGTCGCGGCACACTGAAACACTTTCGACTGAATCACGAGAACCGAATCCATGAATACCAAAAAAAAACTGCCTTCCAAGCGCAAACGCCTTTTACTCGGGGCCACTCTGATTTTTGTCATCATCGGTATCGCCTACGCCATCTGGTGGTTTATTTTCGCGTCGCACTACGAGAGCACCGACGACGCCTACGTGCACGGCAATCTGGTGCAAGTCACTTCGCAGATTTCGGGCACGGTGGTGGGCATTGAGGCCGACGACACCGAGCGTGTAACCAAGGGCGCGCCAATAATCAAGCTTGACGGCGCCGATACCGACATCGCGCTTAAACAGGCCGAAGCGGCACTGGCTCAGGCCGTACGGCATACACGCACCCTGTTTGTGCAAAACGACGCTTTAAAAGCGGATATCGCCGTGCGCCAGGCGAATATCGAGTTGGCCGGGGTCGATTTATCCAAAGCGGAAAACGATTTAAAACGTCGCCAAACGCTGACCCAATCGGGCGGTGTAAGCGGCGAAGAAATCCTGCACGCCAAAACCGCCGTAAAAGCGGCGCAGTCGGGCGTGGCGCAAGCGCGGGCTGCCATGGCGGCCTCGCAAGCAAAACTTGAAACGAACCAGGCCCTGACCGATGGCACCACAGTCGCGCAACACCCCGACGTCGGGCAAGCGGCCGATCAATTGCGCAAAGCGTGGCTCGCCGGCGCTCGCACGACACTGCCGGCGCCCGTCAGCGGCATGGTGGCCCAACGCTCGGTCCAGGTAGGTCAACACGTATCCCCCGGCACGCCGCTCATGACCATTGTGCCGCTGCAACAAGCCTGGGTCGAGGCCAACTTCAAAGAAGCTCAGTTGGCCAAAATGAGGCCAGGCCAAAATGTGACGATTACGGCCGATCTATACGGCGGCAAGGTCGTTTACAAGGGCAAAGTTCAGGGTATCGCGGCAGGCACTGGCAGCGCATTCGCCTTGCTGCCCGCGCAAAACGCCAGCGGCAACTGGATCAAAGTGGTTCAACGCGTGCCAGTGCGCATTACGCTGGACCCTAAAGAGCTGGCCGCGCACCCATTACGCGTCGGATTATCGATGAACGTTCAGGTGGACTTATCGGATTCAAATTCACACGCCAACGCCGACATCGCCAATTCCACGCTTGAAACCAGCGTCTTCGAGAACAACAAAAACGGCGCCGATGCGCTGATCAAAAAAATCATTAGCGAAAATATCGGATCATGAGCGTTACAGAGTCGGGCTCTCCTCCTCCAAAAACGGCCGCCCCATCGGCGCGCACGCCCTACCCGCCCCTTGAAGGCAGGGCGCGCCTGTTTGGCACTATCGCCGTATCGGCGGCTGTTTTCATGAACGTGCTTGACTCCTCGATTGCCAATGTGTCAATCCCGACGATTGCGGGCGACCTGGGCGTCAGCGCCACGCAAGGCACCTGGGTTATTACCTCGTTTGCGGTGGCAAACGCCATTACCGTTCCGCTGACAGGTTGGCTGGCCCAACGCTTCGGCCAAGTGCGTCTATTCGTTTTGTCAGTGCTGCTATTTGTCATATCCTCG
>JBDTGB010000186.1:0-2086 GCA_039937635.1 Burkholderiaceae bacterium
ACGATAACGACCGTGTAGTCGGATTTAAGCTCGGCAATCAGTTCTTCGATCTTGGCCGTCGATATTGGATCGAGCGCGGAACAGGGCTCGTCCAGCAGCAACACCTCGGGTTTGATGGCGACGCCCCGGGCAATGCACAAACGCTGCTGCTGCCCGCCCGACAGGCCATTGCCGCTTTGACGAAGCTTGTCTTTGACTTCGGCCCACAACGCCGCTTTGGTCAAAGCCCACTCGACCCGCTCGTCCATTTCGCCTTTGCTCAAATTCTCGAACAAACGCACGCCGAAGGCGATATTGTCATAGATACTCATGGGAAAAGGCGTTGGTTTTTGAAACACCATGCCCACCTTCGCGCGTATCAACGAGATATCCGTTTTCGATGTAAGCAGGTTCTCGCCATCCAGGTTCACTTCCCCCTGCGCGCGCTGTCCCGGATACAGCTCATACATGCGATTAAACGTACGCAACAGCGTGGATTTGCCGCAACCCGACGGGCCGATGAACGCTGTTACCTTATTTTCCCGAATCGTCATATTGACGTCGTGAATAGCCTGAAACTTGCCATAAAAAAAATTAAGGTTTTTGACCTCGATTTTTATTCGGTCGGTCGGCATGGATGTTTGCATGATAAGTCCCAGACAAGAAGCAGCCCGCTTCATTGGTCCCGATTATTTACGAAAAAGAACACGCGCCACAATATTGATACCCAGCACAAGCAAGGTGATAAGCGCCGCACCCGCCCAGGCCAGCCGGTTCCAGTCCTCGAACGGGCTGGCCGCATACTGATAAATCACCACGGGTAAATTGGCGATGGGCGCATTCATGTTCAGCGACAGAAACTGGTTATTCAACGACGTAAACAACAAGGGCGCCGTTTCACCTGAAATGCGTGCAACGGCCAGCAACACGCCGGTAATAATGCCTGAACGGGCGGCGCGGTAGCAGATAAGAGTTACGATGCGCCACTGCGGACAACCCAGCGCCGCCGCCGCCTCGCGCAGACTGTTGGGTACAAGTAAAAGCATATTGTCAGTGGCGCGCACGACCACGGGAATCACCAGAATGGCCAAGGCAAACGCTCCCGCCCAGCCTGAATAATGCCCGACCTGAGCCACGTAAACAGCATAAATGAACAAACCAATAACAATCGACGGGGCCGATAACAAAATGTCATTTAAAAAACGGGTTGCCGGAGCCAGCCAACCGCGTTGGCCGTACTCGGCCAGGTAGGTGCCGGCCAGCACGCCAATTGGTGTGCCGATGGCGGTGCCAACGCCCGTCATCATCAGGCTGCCCAGAATAGCGTTCAGCAATCCACCGTCTTCGCCCGGCGGCGGCGTGCTGGTCATCAATAGCGTTAGAGACAAGGCCGAGCCGCCTTTATAAACCAGGGTCAAAATAATCCAGAACAGCCAGAACAAGCCAAACACCAAGGCGGCCGAAGACAAAGTCAGCATGAAACGGTTAAACCGATGCCGCCGCTTATAAATTACATTGGACAAACTGACGATTGAATCAGAATTAAACATAGGCTCTTTGGCGGGCTAGCGCGAAGTTCCCTCGTTTCTGGCCAAACGGATCAACAGCACTTTCGACAGGGCCAGCACCACGGTCGTGATCAGAAATAAAATCAGCCCCAATTCCAGCAGGGCGGATTTTTGCATGCCGCCCGCTTCGTTAAACTCGTTGGCCAAGGCCGAGGCAATCGAATTTGATGGCGAAAAAATGGACGAGGGTAAATTAAACGCATTGCCGATAACAAAGGTTACGGCCATCGTCTCGCCCAAAGCGCGCCCCAAACCCAGCATGATTCCGCCGATCACCCCGTGCTTGGTGTAAGGCAGCACAACTTTCCAGACGACTTCCCACGTAGTGCTGCCCAAGCCGTAAGCGGACTCTTTCAACAGAGGAGGAACCAGTTCAAAGACATCGCGCATGATGGCCGTAATGAACGGAATCACCATAATCGACAGGATCAGGCCCGCTGTAAAGATGCCAATACCGAACGGAGGACCGGCAAACACTTTATTTAAAACCGGGATATCCTGAAAAAATAAGATCATCGAAGGCTGGATATACTCCTGAA
>JBDTGB010000187.1:0-2415 GCA_039937635.1 Burkholderiaceae bacterium
CCAACCCGGCTTTAATCGACGCGAAGGCCAGTGCGCAAGTTGTGGAGCTTAAAGCGCAAATTGAAGCCGTGCGGGCCTTGCGCGGAGAAATGAATTTATCCCCGGCGCAGCGCATACCACTT
Organism: Burkholderiaceae bacterium; assembly: GCA_039937635.1. GTDB lineage: Bacteria > Pseudomonadota > Gammaproteobacteria > Burkholderiales > Burkholderiaceae_B > JBDTGB01. Next base: position 123 of record JBDTGB010000187.1, read on the forward strand.
GTTGCACAAGGCGATCGCGACACCCTCCAGCGCAACAGCCTGTATCTGGCGGCGATGGCGAAATTAAGCGACATTGAAATTGTGTCGAAGCTACCCGGAATCGACGCGCCGGTGCAAATTGTCGGCGCCACTCAACTAATGCTGCGTGTTGAAATTGATGTCGATGCCGAACGCGCGCGTTTGGGCAAAGAAATCAGCCGGCTGGAAAGCGAGATCAGCAAGGCAAACAACAAATTATCGAATGCCAGCTTCGTCGAACGAGCGCCAGCCGCCGTCGTTGCGCAAGAAAAAGCGCGCGTGGCGCAGTTTACCGAAACGCTAAACAAAGTTAACGAGCAGTTTTCGAAATTGGCGTAGATGAATCGCTGGCAAGCTGCGCTAAAAAACGCTCGTCGTCGGGGGAAAGCAAGCCCAATTCACGAGCGCGGACGATCAAATCGGGGCGCCGCCGCGCCGTTAATGCCAGTGATTCTCGACGGCGCCATGCGGCAATGTTCGCATGATGCCCGGACAACAATTCGGCTGGCACGGATTGCCCCCGATAGTGCTCCGGTCGAGTGTAATGCGGGCTATCAAGCAACCCAGTCAGATCAACATTAAAAGAATCTTGCCTGGCTGAATCGGCATCGTTCAAAACGCCCGGCAGCAGACGCACCGAACTGTCAATGACCGCCAAAGCGGGTATCTCGCCGCCCGAGAGAACGAAATCGCCGATTGACACCTCATCGGTCACGTGTTGATTAATGAGTCGCTGATCAATGCCTTCATAACGTCCGCAAATCAGGATAGCCCCCCGGCTTGCCACCAGCCGAGCCGCCATCGCCTGGTCAAACCTGGCACCGGTCGGGCTTAGTAGAACAACGCGCGTCTCTTCAGAATCATCGCTGCCTGCCGCCCGCCGTTTCGCCTTGGCCGCATTAACCGCAAGTTCCAGCGGCTCAGCCATCATCACCATGCCCGGGCCCCCGCCATAAGGGCGGTCGTCGACGGTGCGATGCAGATCGTGCGTAAAATCGCGCGGATTCCACAGCACCAGCGACCAGAGGTTCTGCTTATGAGCGCGCCCCGTGACGCCTTGGTCACGCACCACGCCAAACAGCTCTGGAAAAAGCGAAATGACATCAAAACGCATGGGAGCGATGCCTGTAGGTTAAAACTCGACAGGCCAATTGCTTTCGAGTCTTTTATTGACGATATCGACCGATTGAACATGGGCGCCGACAAACGGCACCAGAACCTCGATAAAGCGGTCTTTGTCATCCTTTTGCGGAATCAACCCGCCTTCGGCATCAAGAGTCGTCCGCTGCACGCACAACACAGCGTGAGCTCCATTGTCGATCACATCAGCCACTTTGCCAATCAGGCGCGACTGGCCATCGCGATCTTCGCCAAACAACTGGCAGCCGATCAGATCGACCCAATAATATTCATCGGAATCAGGCGATGGAAAATCGGCGCGTGGCACCCAAATGGTATGACCCTTCATGTCTTCGGCCCGATCACGATCGGACAGGCCTTCCAGCCTGGCCACCAGGCCGGCGCCTTGAGGCCGGCACGTTAATACTTTGCATTGGCGCGAATGCACAGATACGCCCGTTTTCCCCAGTGCGGGGACAGGCGCTTTCAACCACCACGATTTGACCTTGAGCAGAACCTGGGTCTGAGCCGAATACGGCTGAATCTTGACCCAACCGGCAAGCCCATAAGCCGAAACAATACGCCCCAGCTCGATCAGATTGTCGCCAAACCCTTCATTCTCGTTGCCAGGCATCGTAAAAAGGCTTTAAACGACAATCGAGTAATCAGGCGGCAACTGTTTTAGCCGAATGTTCTTTAACCAGACGCGTCACAACAGGCGATACCTGTGCACCACAACCAGTCCAGTACTGAACACGATCCAGCGCAAGACGCAGATTTTCCTGGCCTTCTTTCGCAACAGGATTGTAAAAACCCAAGCGTTCAATAAAGCGACCATCGCGACGATTGCGCGAGTCAGTTGCCACTACGTTGTAAAACGGACGTTTCTTCGAGCCACCGCGGGCAAGACGAATCACCACCATAGGTAATCCTTTGAAAATGTTGTGAAAAACGTTGGAGTTTACCATTCTTTCGACAAGGGAGGCAAGCCTGTAAGCAAGATAAACCGAAGAGCCACGTTTAGCGGCGCACCAAAAGGTGAGTAACCTTATCGACGGCCGAGACCTGGGACAACAGGGCATTGCCGGTCTGTTTGGCAAACGCCTGAAAATCCCTGACGGCGTGCTCATCCGTCGTGATGACTTTAAGTACTTGC
>JBDTGB010000188.1:0-6752 GCA_039937635.1 Burkholderiaceae bacterium
GTGTTCCGCTTCGTCTGGGGTGGCGAACATGCGTTCAATGCTCGTGGATTTTTTCGCCTGGACTAAGTTGATAAACTGCGCCGCAATACGGGCATTTGGCGCCGCCAGTTTTGACGATTTCTATGTATACGCGCGGATGCATGCTCCAGAGTGGAGAATGCGGCCCCGGGCAATATACCGGCAAATCTTTGGCGTGGACGAATATGGTCTGGTCTTTTGGAATCTTCACATCTTGAGATTCAAGGGGGTGTTCTACGCCGCTCATGGTGTTTCCTGGAAATGATCGAATGACGGTCTGAAGGAGGTCAAAAGTTATACCTTGGAGAGCCAGCCAAGGTATTTGGGATTGCGCCCGTTGACCACGTCGAAAAACGCCTTTTGCAGTTTTTCGGTGACGGGGCCGCGTTGGCCCGCGCCGATAACGCGTTGGTCGACTTCGCGGATGGGGGTGACTTCAGCGGCTGTGCCTGTAAAGAAAGCTTCGTCTGCGATGTAAACGTCGTCGCGGGTCAGGCGTTTCGTCTGAAGGGGAATGCCTAAATCGGCGGCCAGAGAATGGATCGTTGAACGTGTAATACCCGTGAGCGCCGAAGCGATTTCGGGTTCGCACAGAACTCCGTCTTTGACGATGAACACATTCTCGCCGGACCCTTCCGCAATGAAGCCGTCGGTATCGAGCAAGAGCGCTTCGTCGTAACCATTGTCGAGCGCTTCGGCGTTGGCCAGGATCGAGTTGGCGTAGGTGCTGGCCACCTTGGCGCGCGGCATGGTGACATTGACGTTTTGACGCGCGAACGAGGAAACCTTCACGCGAATTCCCTTTTTCAGGGCTTCTTCACCTAAATAGGCGCCCCATGGCCAAGCGGCAATTGCCACGTGAACCGTTGCGCCTCTGGGCGATACGCCCATTTTTTCCGAGCCGTAAAACACTAGTGGGCGGATGTAGCAGGACTCGAGTTCGTTGCGGCGGACGACTTCAATGTGCGCGGCGCTAATAGTTTCCCGATCGTAGGGAATTTTCATCTGGTAGATATGGGCCGAATTGAACAGACGGTTTATATGTTCATGAAGCCGGAAAATCGCGGTGCCGATGTCGGTTTTATAGGCGCGCACGCCTTCGAAGACGGCAAGACCGTAGTGCAAAGAGTGGGTAAGCACATGAGTTGTGGCATTGCGCCACGGCACTAATTCACCGTCGTACCAAATAAAACCATCGCGATCCGCCATTGACGCCATATTGCTCTCCTGAGATGAAATGTTATTGTAGCAAGTAGGAGACTTAAAATTAGCGTGGACATTTAACGACACTTTGCGCGGGAAATAGCAGCATAAATTCGGGACTTAAGCAAGCTTGCGTTAAAATGGTCCAGTTCTAACAGCCGTGTGCGGGTTTTCCCGTATTGGGCACCAACTATATTAAATGACTGAATCCACTATTTCCGCTACACCAATCACCACGTTTTCCGATTTTGGCTTGCACCCAAGCATTTTGTTGGCCGTTGCCGCAACCGGTTATACCACCCCGACTCCCATTCAGGCTCAATCCATTCCTCTTATTATGGACGGCCGCGACGTCATGGGGGCCGCCCAGACGGGAACCGGTAAAACAGCCGCTTACACTTTGCCGATCCTGCATCGTTTAATGCCGCTTGCCAGCAATAGCGCTTCGCCCGCCCGTCACCCTGTTCGCGTACTGATCCTTGCGCCGACCCGGGAACTTGCCGATCAGGTCTACGACAACGTTGTTCAGTATTGCAAACCGACCCCATTGCGCGCGGCGGTTGTGTTTGGTGGCGTCGACATTGGCCCGCAACGCGACGCCCTGCGGCACGGTTGCGAGATACTGGTCGCCACTCCCGGGCGTTTGCTGGATCATATCGAGCAAAAAAACGTGAACCTAAGCCACGTAAGCATATTGGTGCTCGATGAGGCCGATCGCATGCTCGACATGGGTTTCTTGCCGGATCTGGATCGAATTGTGCGTTTGTTGCCCCCCGGTCGACAAGGCCTGCTTTTTTCGGCGACCTTCAGTAACGATATCCGCAAGTTGGGTCGCACCTATCTCAAGAACCCCGCCGAGATCGACGTGGCCGCGCGCAATGCGACGGCCGATAACGTGACGCAGATTGCATACCCGTTATCGGGCAGTGAAAAGCGCGCTGCCGTTGTGCATCTGGTCAGGTCGCGCGGGTTCAATCAGGTGATTGTGTTTTCCAACACGAAGATAGGCACCAGCCGTTTGGCGCATCAACTCGAGCGCGATGGAATCAAGGCGGAATCCATTCACGGCGACAAGAGTCAACTCGATCGCATGAAGGCGCTGGAAGCATTCAAGGCGGGCGAGCTCGAGGTTCTGGTGGCGACCGATGTTGCCGCGCGCGGTCTTGACGTGGCGGGCGTGCCATGTGTTATTAACTACGATCTTCCGTATAACGCCGAAGATTATATTCATCGTATCGGCCGCACTGGCCGGGCTGGAGCGTCGGGCGAAGCCATCGCCTTTTATGCCCCCGACGAAGAACGTTATCTGCTGGATATCGAAAAGCTTATTAAATACAAGATTCCGCGCGGTCACTTGGGGTTGCCGGCGGCAAACGCAAGCACCGGCACAAGCGTGGTTCATTCCAATGGCCGGGCTCGTCCCGAGCGCCGCAGCGGCTACGCAGGCGCTTCGAAGGCCAAGCCTGTCGATGATTTCTTCTACAAGCCCTATGTGCCGTCAACCAGGCCATCGGCTTTGAAGCTCGATAGCGTGGCGGCGCCGTTGGCACCCGGCAAAAAGCCGGTGGGGGTTTTATTGGGCGGCGGCCGCCAGCAGCCGGGACAGTAACGGCGGACCGTCTTTAATCTCTTGTGTCGAGTCGCCGGTATGGCTTATCAGGCGGTCGAGGTGATCGATATAGGGTTGGAGCGTGCCAAAAAATACATTGGCGTTGGCGCTTTGTATCGAGATCGTCGGGAAGGTTTCGATATCCTCGTCACCCAGTAGTTCGGGGCTTTCCTCAATGTCGATCCATACGAACGTATGTTTCGGCCATTTCTCCGCCAACGCATTGAAGTCTTTCTGATACTGGGTGCACGTGTTGCACCAGGCTGCGCAGTAGCAGGCCACGACTAGCCCTGTGCGTTGACCAAGGCGCGTGATCAAGACTGAAGAATCAATTAGCGGATTAAACGCTGGCATGGCGGCACATTCCCTTAAGTTTGACTATCATAGTCATGTCTTTATTTTAAATTGGCCTGCGATGAATGATTATGATCTTGCGCTTCGATCGCGCGAGCCTGCGTCGGCGACGGGCATTCCCGCTGTGGGCCTGGCCTTCAAACGCGCCCTGATTTCACAGTGTCATCCCAAAATGTTGCTGACGCTGTTGTTGCCATTTTTCGTGGCATTGCTTGGCGCCATTATATTGCTTTGGTTTTTCTGGACGCCCCTGACGCAGTGGCTGAATACTCAGGCGGCGGACTGGAGTTTTATCAATAGCGTTGATCATTGGCTCCTCGCTATTGGCCTGTTTTCCATCAAGCTGTATCTTGTTCCGTTGTTGGCGGCCGCCATTTTGTTGCCTTTGTCGGGTATTTTGGGGCTTATCATTGCCGCGATTTTCGTGATGCCGATTGTGTTGAAGCACCTTGAGCGCCGGGAATACAAGGACGTTGCGCGCCACGGCCAACTTTCGACTGCGGTGAGCGGCTGGAATGCGGTTTGGGTCAGCGTGATTTTTGCCTTGGGATGGCTATTCACAATGCCTTTGTGGCTGTTTCCGCCTTTTGCGTTGGCGCTGCCCGTTTTTTGGTGGGCGTTTGCGTTTAGTCGTATGCTGAGGGTCGATGCAATTGTCGAGCACGCCAGCGCGGCTGAACGCCGGGTTATCTGGCGGCGTCATAATCGGCAGCTTTGGCTTGTTGGCTTGGGTCTTTCTTTAATCAACCTGTTCCCGCCTGCGTGGCTGGTGCTGCCGGTGTTTTCGGCTTTGGTGTTTGCCCATTTCAGTCTGGAAGCGCTTCGGCAATTACGTCGGGAAACTGTCATTAACGTTTAGCTTTTACTGAACAAGGTTCGAAAATGAGTACTTCCCTTACGCCGCGTGTGCGCTTGTTGATCATTGGCGATGAAATTTTATCGGGTCGCCGTGAAGACAAACATTTTGTCAAAATGATTCAGCTTTTATCCCAGCGAGGCATGCAGTTGAGCGGCGCCGAGTTCGTCTCCGACGATCGCGCCACCATTGCCGGAACATTGCAACGCACGTTTGCCAGCGGCGACATCGTCTTTAGTTGCGGCGGCATCGGGGCAACTCCCGATGATCAGACGCGTCAAGCGGCGGCCGAGGCGCTGGGCGTGGAACTTCAGTTGCATCCCGAAGCGGAGCGTCTGATTGCCGAGCGTTGCGCCGACAATGCGAGCCGCGGTCAAGGCAGCGCGGACATGTCCTTGCCCGAGAACCAACAGCGTTTGCAGATGGGCCGGTTTCCAGCAGGCGTCGAGATCGTTCCGAACCCTTACAACAAAATTCCGGGGTTTTTTATTAAAGATCATACGTTTATGCCAGGGTTTCCGGTGATGGCCTGGCCCATGATCGAATGGACGCTCGATACACGCTATCGAAAGTTTCACCATAGCATCACCCGCGTTGAGCAATCGTTCCTGGCGTTCAAGCTACCCGAATCGCGTATTACGCCGGCTCTTGAAGAGCTTGAGAAAAAATGGCCCGGCGTAAAGGCATTCAGCCTGCCCAGCATGGGTGAAACAGGTCATCCGCATATTGATCTGGGCGTGAAGGGCGAGCCCGCTGCCGCTGCGCAGGCGCTGGCTTATCTGCGCGCCGAGGTGATTCGCGTCGGAGGGTCATTGACGCCGCCTGAAAAATAAGGCTTGCACCGTCGAATATTTTTTCATATGATGGAATTGTTGCGTTGCATCATATAGGCTATGCCGGGCTCCATGTCATTTGCTCCTTCCTCAGGCGCGTTACCGCACATTAACGCATCGTTGATTACGGTCCAGGTGCTGGCACGCGCCATGTTGTTGCTTGACGTATTGGCGGCTCAGCCCGAGCCGGTTGCGCTTAAAGATCTGGCTGCGACGACAGGCTTGCACAACTCCACAGCGCATCGCATTTTGAACGATCTGGTTGTGGGCCGTTATGTTGAACGCGTCGATAGTGGTATGTATCGCCTTGGCATGCGTTTGCTGGAACTCGGCTCTTTGGTGAAAGGGCGCTTGAATGTGCGCGAAGCGGCCATCGATCCGATGCGCGAGCTTCATAAAATAACGGGTCAGACTGTCAATTTGTCGCTGCGCCAAGGCGACGAAATTGTGTATATCGAACGCGCCTGGAGCGAGCGTTCGGGAATGCAGGTGGTTCGCGCCATAGGCGGGCGGGCGCCGCTGCACTTGACATCCACCGGCAAATTGTTTTTGTCGGTCAGCGATCCACGTCAAATCAAGGCGTACATCATTCGCACCGGCCTGGCCGGCAACACTCAAAACAGTATTACCCAAGCCGAGGAGCTGGAACGCGATCTGGCGCGGGTGCGGCGTCACGGCTATTCTCGCGATAATGAAGAGCTTGAGCTTGGCGTGCGCTGCATTGCGGCGGGAATTTACGACGATACAGGAAAGCTGCAAGCGGGTTTGTCCATTTCAGCGCCTGCGGAACGCATGCGGGACGAATGGATCACGGCATTATTGACCACAGCTTCGCGAATATCCGTGTCGCTGGGCTACGAGGCAGCGTCTGACTAGACTGCGTTCGACGGGCCTCGTCGTGTCCGGTTCCGGACGATAAGGCGGCAAAAACACCACAAATTTTCTATTCTTCCGGTTTTTGTTGCATTGCAACAAAAATAAGTTGACAGCATTGATATTTAATGTAGAATTGAATTTGTGCAGTGCAGCAAAAAAAGCTAGAGGGTTTTCACGGAGTATTGTTGATTTGCTTAACCTTCTTAAATTTACGTTGAACTTAGTTCAATTATTTCGATCGGCAAAATAAATACCGGTCCTTTATGAAGGAAATACCATGAGCGCAATTCCCCAACAAGTTTTCGCCAACCAAAAAGCGTCGCTGGATGGCTTTCTTGCCATCCAAGGCTCGGTTTTCGGCGCCTTTGAAAAACTCGTCGATCTGAATCTGAAAGTAATCCGCGCCACGCTCGATGAGGTGGCCGAAAAGTCGCAACAAGCCATTGACGTTAAAGATGCTCAAGAAGCTCTGACCTTTACCTCGGGTCTGGTTCAGCCGGGCGCCGAAAAAGCGCTGGCGTACGGCAAGCATGTTTATGATATCGTCACGGGTGTTCAGGCCGATTTGTCCAAACTGACCGAAGAGCAAATTGCGCTGGGTCAGCAACATGTATCGGATGCGATCGATCAGTTTTCGAAGAATGCACCCACCGGTTCTGAAAGCGCCGTTGCATTGCTGAAGTCGTCATTGGCGACCGCCGCCAGTGCGTATGAATCGGTTGCCAAAGCGGCCAAGCAAGCGACTGAAGTAGCGGAATCGAACATCACTGCCGCTACCAACGCGACATTCAAGGCAGCCTCTGACGCGGCTGATGTCGCCAAGGCGCCTCGCGCCCGTCGCAGCGCCGCTTAATAGTGCTGGTCGGTGGTGGCGTGACAAGCGCCGCCATGTTAAAGTGAATGGCGAATCGCCGTAGAGGTGTTACGCCTTAAGCCCCAAAGAAGCCACTTTTCTTTGGGGCTTTTTTAATGGTCTGGCGTTTGCGCCAAGGCGCGCACGCAC
>JBDTGB010000189.1:0-4138 GCA_039937635.1 Burkholderiaceae bacterium
GAACACACTGAACGTCACGAATGGTCTGGAGAGCAAACTTGCCCTGCTCAAACCAGTGCTTGCCAAACAAGGCGTCGCGTTGCAGCCCGATGTTTTTCGACCCGCAAACTTCATTACCCAGGCAACCAGCCATTTACGCACCGCTCTTCTGGTCGGTGCCGCGCTCGTCATTGCGGTTCTATTTCTGTTCTTGTTCAATGTCAGGGCAGCGATGATATCGGCCGTTGCAATTCCGCTCTCTTTATTGATGGCTGTTATCGTCCTGAATGCGTTCGGGGTAACGCTCAACACAATGACGCTGGGTGGCCTGGCGATAGCTTTGGGCGAGGTGGTGGACGATGCAATCATCGATGTCGAGAACATCCACCGGCGATTACGGGAAAACCGAGACTTGCTCAAGCCGTTACCCGCATTCGGGGTCGTGCTGCGTGCCTCGGTGGAAGTGCGTAGCGCGGTCGTATTCGCCACGTTCATCGTCATTCTGATCTTTCTACCCATCCTGTCACTCTCCGGTTTTGCTGGCAAGCTCTTTGCCCCGCTTGGCATCGCGTATATTCTGGCGGTACTGGCATCGCTTGGAATAGCGCTCACCCTTACTCCTGCAATGGCACTGGCGCTATTGGCCAAGCGACCGCTTTCAGCCCATGAACCGCGCCTGCTGGGTTGGCTGAAAGACCACTACGGCAAAGTATTAATAAAGGTGGAACGGCATGCGAGAATCGTGATGGCGCTTGTCGCTATCCTGTGCGTTGCCGCGTTGTTGGCAGTGCCATTTCTGCGCGGCAACTTCATTCCGGAACTTCGGGAAGGTCACTACACTGTCCATATGGGTCTGGCGCCCGGCACGTCCTTGACTGAATCGATGCGAATCGGAGCAAAAATTTCCCGGGCATTGATGCATGTCCCGGGTGTACGCCTAGTAGCGCAACGGGCGGGCCGCGCTAACGATGCGGTCGATTCAACCGGGGTACAGCTCAGTGAATTCGAGGTCGATCTTCAGACAATGAGCGCCGACAAACAAGACACAACCCTGAAAGGCATACGCGAGGCACTATCGGCGTTCCCGGGCGTCACTACATCGGTGAACACGTTCCTGGTCGAGCGCATCGACGAGACCATATCGGGCATAACGGCGCCCGTGGTGATCAATGTGTTTGGTGATAACCTCGATATCATCGACCGCAAAGCGCAGGCGATTGCCCGCCTGATCGGCACTATCCGCGGGGCCGTCAGCGTGCGAGTCGAATCGCCTTCGGGTATCCCGGAATTGGCAATCCGGCTCAAACCGCACCAATTAAGCCGCTGGGGCTTCAGACCGGTAGAAGTTCTTGACGCCATACAAAGCGCGTATCAGGGAAATGTGCTTGCCCAAGTCTACGAAGGGAATCGGACCTACGGTGTCAATGTGATTTTGGCGCCCGCCGCGCGCTCCAGAATCGATCAAATTGGAGCTCTTGTCCTGCGAAATACGGACGGTCTCGCGATTCGTTTGCGAGAGCTGGCCACTATCAGCCAGGTATCCGGCCGCTACCAGATCACTCACGATGGGGGCAGGAGGATGCAGACCGTGTCCGTTAACATCGGTGGCCGTACGGTGAGTAGTTTCGTTCAAGAAGCCCAAGATCGGGTCAGCCGTGAAATCGTAATGCCCAAAGGCACATACTCCGTATTTTCGGGGGAAGATCAGGCACGCAGCCAGTCGCAGCGGGATCTTCTGATGCATGGCGCCATGGCCGGTGTCGGCATTGTGCTTCTGCTTTTTCTTGCGTTGAAAAGCCGGCGCGGAGTCGTGCTGGTCATGGCGAACCTGCCATTCGCGTTGGTGGGTGGCGTATTAAGCGTGATGCTCACGGGTGGCAATCTCTCGCTCGGAGGCATGGTCGGCTTTATTACCCTGTTCGGTATTTCGCTACGAAATTCGATCATGCTCATAAGCCATTATGAACACCTGGTGCATGTCGACCGAATGCCCTGGTGTATGCAGACCGCTGTGCGCGGCGCCTCGGAACGCCTGATCCCTATAATGATGACGGCGCTGGTAACCGCGCTTGCACTGCTGCCGCTGGCGCTTACAAGCGGCGCCGCCGGCAACGAAATTGAAGGGCCTATGGCGATTGTCATTCTGGGCGGGCTTGCCACGTCTACGCTGCTGAATCTGGTCGTACTGCCCACACTCGCGCTACGCTACGGTCATTTCGAGCGCGAAGCGCTGACCGACGAAGGCGTAAAGGATTTCGATGCTTGAGTATTTAATAAGCCTTGTAGGCCGCCTTGGACACTGGGGCTACCTGATCATGTTTCTAGGAGCCATGTTGGAGTCTGCGGCCTTTCTGGGCGTTATTATCCCGGGTGAAAGTCTGGTCGTAATGGGCGGGTTTTTTGCAGCTCAGGGCTTGTTCGATTTGGATGTGTTGATCATCGCCGTCGCCATTGGCGCAACGCTGGGTGACAGTATTGGTTATGAAATGGGTCGTTGGTTGGGGCAACCTGTCCTGGCAAAATACGGAAGCCGATTTGGCGCGAACCCCAGCCGTGTAGCAAAGGCCGAGGTTTTTTTTAAAAGACACGGCGGTAAAGCGGTATTTTTGGGACGATTCGTTGGCTTCGCCCGCGCATTAGTGCCGTTCATTGCCGGCTCGTCACAAATGCGCTACCGCCTGTTTTTGCCCTATAACGCGCTGGGCGCCGCGCTTTGGTCGACCGCCGTGACGCTACTCGGTTATTTTTTGGGCGCAAGCTGGCAGGCGGCCGCTGGCTGGCTTGGTCGTGCGAGCGCCATTTTAGGCGGGGTCCTTTTATTTTTCACGGCCCTGATGTGGCTCTGGAACTGGTCAGTTCGCCACGAAGCGGGCATTCGTCGGCACTGGGTGCGTTTTCTCTCGCGCCCTCGCATCATGGCCGCGCGTCATCGTTTCGCGCCGCAGATCGCCTTTATCGAGGCGCGTTTGTCTGCGCAAGGCTACCTCGGCCTGCAATTAACGCTCGGCGCACTCATCATGATCGGCGCGGGCTGGCTATTTGGGGGAATTTCCGAAGACGTAATACACGGCGATCCGTTGACGGTGGTCGATGTGCACGTCGCACAATGGCTGCATGAGCACATGACGCCACTGCTCACGCAGAGCATGCTGATTCTCACGGATTCGCATGGCACATTGGCCATCAGCATTTTTGTCGTGATTACGGCGTTGGCTTTGACGTGGAAGCGGGATTGGTATTGGCTGCTGACGTTGATGGAGGCCGTGCCGGGCGGTGCATTGCTTAACGAGCTATTAAAGCATGCGTTTCAACGTGCGCGACCCACGTTTGACGACCCATTGCTCACCTTGGTCTCGTATAGTTTCCCCAGCGGCCACACGGTCACAAGTACTTTGTTTTATGGCGTGCTCGCTGCCCTGATTATCTCGAAAACGCCCATTTGGCGCTGGCGGGTTTTGACTGCGATGGGTGCATTTGCGTTGGTCGCACTGGTTGCGTTCAGCCGCATTTACTTGGGGGTGCACTACCTGAGCGATGTATTAGCGGGCTTTGCCGAAGGCATTGCGTGGCTTGCCTTATGCTTGACGGCAACCCATACGTTTGCGCGCCACCGTGCCCAGAAGCACAGCGTGGATACTGTCGGGGATGAAACATGACACAAAAGGCCAAAAGTGTATTGAGCCAGATCCCAAGCGGGGTGTGGGTACTCGGATTTGTTAGCCTGCTGATGGATATTTCTTCGGAAATGATTCATAGTTTGTTGCCATTGTTCATGGTGACAACGCTCGGAATCAGTGTTTTCGCCGTCGGACTTATCGAAGGACTGGCTGAATCCACGGCACTCATTGTCAAAGTATTCTCGGGCGCTCTAAGCGACTATCTGGGTAAGCGCAAGGGGCTGGCGGTTTTCGGCTACGGGCTGGGTGCATTCGCCAAGCCGCTATTTGCCATTGCTGCCTCAATGGGCGCTGTATTGACGGCGCGGCTACTGGATCGGGTTGGAAAAGGCGTGCGGGGCGCGCCGCGCGATGCGCTAGTTGCGGACATTGCGCCGACGCATTTGCGCGGGGCGGCCTTTGGGTTGCGCCAGTCCTTGGACACCGTTGGGGCGTTCCTCGGACCTCTGTTGGCTGTTGTGTTGATGCTGCTGTGGGCCGAT
>JBDTGB010000190.1:0-3710 GCA_039937635.1 Burkholderiaceae bacterium
CAGTAATCAGATCATCGAAGGGCGCTGGCTTGATCCAGCCAAGGACGAGGTATCCATCGAAAGTGGGCTAGCACGCACGCTGGGTATTAAGCTGGGCGATCAGCTTGGGTTTGACATCGCCGGACGCGCTGTCTCTGTCGTGGTTACCAGTGTGCGCGACGTAAAGTGGGATTCCTTCCAGGTTAATTTCTTCGCCCTGTTAACCGACCGGGCGTTGAAAGAGGCTCCCACTACGTATATAACGTCTTTTCATTTACCCGCCACCGAACCCGATCTGATGCAAAAACTGGTTCATGAATTCCCGAATCTGACCGTCTTTGATGTTGGGTCGATTCTCGGGCAACTTCAACATGTGCTTGATCAGGTAATACAGGCGGTGCAGCTTCTATTTTTGTTTGCCGTTTTCGCTGGCGTGCTGGTGCTGACCGCCGCCTTCTTTTCGACCCGGGACGAACGCATGCATGAAGTGGCCGTCTTGCGCGCCTTGGGAGCCAGCGCCAGACAGCTATCGGCGGCGCTGCGTGTCGAGCTGATTTTAATTGGAGCCTTGGCCGGGGTTCTTGCCGCCGCCGGGGCTGAATCGCTTGCCTGGGTATTGGCCGGTCGGATTTTTGATTTTCCCCTGGCCTTTTCATGGTGGCCTTGGCTGGCCGGCATGGGCATGGGCGCCGCGCTTGCTCTGATTGGCGGGTTGATTGCGCTAAAAGGAGTTCTAAATACGCCACCGCTGGTTTCGCTGCGGGATGCCGTGTAATCATGAGCGCCGATCAATTCGGGAAATTGGTTTTTTCTGGCGGAGCGATACGCTTTGATCCGGATCGCATTGCGCGGCCTGATGCATTTTTGTTCGACCCAGCCGCGCCGCAATTACAGGCAGCGCCTGTTCAGGTTGGGGGACGTCAAGCCGCGTGGTATGTCGCGGGTGATTTCGGCTCCGGCGTGCTGCGGCACTATCATCGCGGCGGGTTCATGGCCCGGCTTAGTCTGGATCACTATGTGTGGGCTGGCGCGCGGCGTACACGCTCGTTTGCTGAATTTGAGTTGCTGGATTTTATGAGCCGTCGCGGGTTGGCGGTTCCCAAACCACTGGCGGCAATTTATTGGCGCCATGCGGCGAGCTATCGGGCGGCCATCCTGGTCGAGCGTATCTCGAATGTGCAGGCGCTGGCCAAAGCACTGACCCAGCCCCATCACAGGGCTGTGGCGCGTGCCATTTTTGCAATGCATAATGCCGGCGTCTGGCATGCCGATTTAAACGCCTACAACATTTTGCTGGATGGGCGAAATCAAGCTTGGCTGATCGACTTTGATCGCGGGCGCAGACGGGCGGTAACCCCGCGGCTAAGGGACGCCAATTTGTTGCGCTTGCGGCGCTCGCTAATCAAGGTGGCGGGGACCGTGGGGCTTGACTATTGGAATGAGATAAATCGCGCCTATCAAGACTTGTTGCGCGACAAGAGTGACCGCTAAGGCGAAAGGTATTATTATCACGCGGTTTGGATTTTGTATTTCATTTGGTTAGTGGGGTGCTTGCAATGAAAATCAGCTTGGCCGGGCGATTGGCGTTTGGAATGGCGCTGGTGCTGGCGGCGGCGCCGCTGTGGGCCCAGGATAAGGTTGTAAACATCTATAACTGGGCTGAATATACGGCGCCCGATACGATCTCGGGTTTTGAGAGAACTACCGGAATCAAAGCGCGTTACGACGTATACGATAGCAATGACACTTTGCAGGCGAAGCTGTTGACCGGCAAATCGGGTTACGACGTCGTGGTGCCATCGACCAATTACGCGGCGCGCCAGATTAAAGGAGGCTTGTTTCAAAAGCTCGACAAATCCAAAATGCCCAACTTGAAATACCTGGACCCCGACATCATGGCGTTGGTGGCCATTATTGACCCAGGCAATGAATATCTTGTTCCGTGGGGGTATGGCACCAACGGTTTAGGCTATAACGTCACCAAGGTTCGCGAGGTCATGGGGCCGGCGGCGCCGCTGGGTAGTTGGGATATGCTGTTCAAGCCCGAGAACGCACAAAAATTGAAAGCCTGCGGCATTTCAATACTTGACGAGGCTGCGCAAGTTTTCCCCGCAGTATTGCATTATCTTGGGAAAGACCCCAATAGCAGCCAGCCCGATGACTACAAATTGGCGCTTGATTTGCTTAAGAAAATCCGGCCTTACGTCAGGCAATTCAGCTCGTCGGGCTATATCGACGAGCTTGCCAGCGGCGGCCTGTGTATGGTTTTTGGCTATTCCGGCGATGTCATGATTGCGCGTTATCGCGCCAGTCAGGCGAAAAAACCCTATTCGATCGACTATTTTATTCCGCAAGGTGGGTCGCCGGCCTGGTTCGACACCATGGCGATCCCGAAAGACGCTCCGCATGTCGCCGAGGCGCTGGCGTTCATTAACTATATTGAAACCCCGCAAGTGCATGCCGCCATCACCAATACGATGTTTTATCCCAATGCCAACAAAGAGGCGCGTAAATACGTTCTGAAAGAGGTCGCCGACAACCCAATGATTTATCCGCCTCCCGATGTGGCCAAAACCTTATACGTGATCAAGCCTCAACCGCTTGCGATCCAACGGCTGCAGACAAGGATGTGGGCCGAACTGAAGTCGGGGCGATAGGCCATGGACGGCGGCCATCTTGACGCGCACGCCGGATCTGGCGGGTCGGAGGAGTTCGTTCGCGTGGAACAGGTGGTAAAGATTTTTGACGATACGGTGGCCGTTCAGTCGGTTGACCTGGTTGTGCGCCGTCACGAGGTTTTCGCCTTACTGGGCAGTTCGGGTTGCGGCAAGACAACCCTGCTGCGCATGCTGGCCGGTTTTGAGCAAGTCACCTCGGGCCGCATCTATCTGGACGACGAAGACATCACTGACTTGCCGCCGTATCGCCGTCCGGTGAACATGATGTTTCACTCCTACGCCTTGTTTCCCCACATGACGGTCGAAGCCAATGCCGCGTTCGGACTAAAACAAGAAGGCGTTCCAAAAAGCGAGATTCGCGAACGTGTTTTTGAAACGCTCGATCTGGTTCAGATGGCGGCATTTTCCCGGCGCAAGCCCCATCAACTGTCGGGCGGACAGCAGCAGCGTGTTGCATTGGCGCGCAGCCTGGTCAAGCGGCCCAAGCTTTTGTTGCTCGACGAGCCCATGTCGGCGCTTGATAAGCAAATACGTCATAAAACTCAGATCGAGCTGGGCAGGATTCTGGAACAGGTGGGTGTGACGTGCATTATGGTTACGCACGATCAGGAAGAGGCAATGACGATGGCGGCGCGCCTGGCCGTCATGTCCGAAGGCCGGATTGTGCAGTGCGGAACGCCTCGCGATGTGTATTTGTTTCCGAATTCGCGTTTCGTCGCGGGTTTTATAGGCTCGACCAATCTGTTTACCGGTGCAATCGTGGCCGACGAGTCCGACCACGCGCTTATTGAAAGTGCGGAATTAACCCACGTCTTGCATGTCGGCCATGGCATCAACGAATCGCTGGGAATGCAGGTCCATGTGTCGATACGGCCCGAGGAAATCCATTTGTCGCGGTCGGCGCCCCAGCGGCAATCGAATTGGGGGCGCGGCATAGTCAGTCACGTGGCCTGGATGGGCAGTTATGCGTGCTATCGGATTCGCCTGGACTCGGGCTTTATTCTCGAGGCGAATGTTACCGGCCCGATCCTGGCTCAAGCCGACGCGCCCGCA
>JBDTGB010000191.1:0-6653 GCA_039937635.1 Burkholderiaceae bacterium
AGTACGAACGAGTGTGTGATGCGGCTGGCACTTTGCTGCAACTCAAGGAAGTTTGTGGCTGGGTCGCCGCTACGTTCCCGGCCCTTTTGGTGGATGAAGCCCAAGACCTAACGGCGAATCGCCTTCGCTTGGTTGAAGGGTTGGCCACGAGGCTTCAAGTCTTCGCCGCAGCTGATGAGTTCCAGTGCTTGAACGAGGATCTGTATCCCAATCCAGCGTGTGCATGGCTTGCGCAAATGTGTCCTACAGAAGAGCTTGATCAACCAATGCGTACGAACGTCATCGAGCTTTTGGATGCTGCCGCTGCCATTAGGCGTGGGCTGCCTCCCCCATCCGGACAGTATTTTAAGGTGCAATTGACGCCTAAGCCACAACTTGCTGGTGCGTGGCTTAACGGAAATCTGTCCTATTACGGTGGGGGAAAGAGCGTTGCCGTCATCACTCCCGCCTTGGGTCCGTTTGCCAGAGCAGCGGTAACATGGGCAGCGAACGACAAGACGACGAAGGGAGCCGGACCATACTTAATCTCGTGGGAAGAGTCTGAAGCCAAGGCTGCGAGCGCCTTTCTTGCCGATCTCGCTTTGCAAGAGGTGAATGATGTTCCCTCAATTGCCGCGCTCCTTTTAGGAGCAGGGGATCCACGTGCTGCGAGGGATGTCAGCGAATGGATGGACATGCAAAGACGGGCACGCTCCAAGATAGTATTCTCCAAAGAAGAAATTAAGAGGGCAATCGAACAAAGCTTTGCCCAGCGTCGGCGAATCCGGAAAAGTGAGCGACAGGGCTGGAGAGGCATGACAGTTCATGGAGCCAAAAACCGGGAATTCGACAACGTCATCGTGCTTTGGCCCGCAGCCATCGCTGGAAGCGATAATCAGAAGCGGCGCCTGCTCTACAACGCAGTCACGCGAGCGAAAGTGCGCTGCCTTGTTCTCGTCCAATCCAAGGCAAGCCTTAACCAGGCACCATTCGTCTGATCAGAGTGACACTGGTAGGTGGCGCATTGGTGACGACTAACAGCTTTGATGTGAGCCATTTAATTAGGCGGAAGCCTGCTTTAGGTCAAAATCGTTACTCTCACTCGGGTGGATAGCGATGCTGGTTACTGGCCTAATTATGTGTCGTTCGCGGCAATAGCAGCCCCGATGTACCGAAGGCTGTGCCTGACAGATTTCAAATCCCCATCAAGCGTTTGTCTGACTTCGCGCGCGCTCAACCCTTCAAACCCAGCATCCTGGCGTTCCTGCAGCAATGCAGTAACCTGCTTACCTAGGCGTGTCTCTCGATTCTGGCGCGAGGCAGATTGGTATCGACGGTAACGATCAACAATGGTCCTAGCTTCCGTATTGGCATGCTGATAGATCTGTTTTTGATCGACACTCACGCGCTGGCACGCTTGGCCAAGACTCATCGGCACGGGTTCGTTGAGGATGGTTTGTAGTTGAGCTCGAATGATGCTCCAGTCCAGAATGCGTCCTTTGATCTTCTTTCGTGGCGATTCGCTGAGCTGGATGGGTATCTGCGCAGGTTCGGTAGGCAAGACCCAGTCGGCCAAATCGCCAGAAAACAGTTGATCCAATCCAATGCCGCCATGAAGGCTGATGGCCAGCCACGTTGGCAAGGTTGGCAAGCCGCCTTTATTGAGCCAATGCCAGACTCCGCTTTTTGATAACCCGAGCATTTGGGCAAAGGTACTCACGCGGCTATCTGCCATGCGCTCAATAACGGTTTCAAGCAGTGTGTACGCCTGGTCAGCTGAAACGGTCGGTCTATGCGCGAGTATTTGCCCTACCTGGCGGGCGTGCCATAGGGCGCTAGGCGTCGCGGGCTTGGCTTTGTTCTCGCCCAAGAAGCCGCCACAGGCTGTGCAGTACCCGGGCACCACGGTAGAGGCCCGGTGCCTGACCTTTGATAGGCCACAATGTGGGCATGTGGCTGTTAGCTCTACCTTGTGGCGGGCACATGCCGTCACGACCGCTACATCCCAATAAAGGCGCAGGTAGGGAGGCTGATTGGAGGCTCGGTCTTCACTAAGGCAATGCGGGCACCATCTGTCCGACTTCGACGTGAGGCTGGCATTGGAGATCAGATGCCGCCAGGGTACGAGCGTGAGCCTGTCCAAGGATTCAAGGCCAGTAAGCGCCGCTAACCATGCTGCCCATTGCTCGCTTTCTTCCGACATCCCAGCAAATGCGCGTCTAAACCAGCGGTAGTCGTCAGGTATGGGCTGCTCAAAATGCTCAAGAACCCAGGCTGCCAGATTGCGAGCCGTGATGCCGTGAGAGTACGCCAGGCGACAAAAGTAACTGGTTAAGCTTTCGGTTTCCGCTGTGCCTTGCCCGATGGGAGTCAGGGCGTGGAGCGTCGTGCGTGGGTTATTGATGCCGCACATCATGCGATCCGCCTTCTCTTTTCCAGAGGCGCAGCAGACAACCTGCGTTGTAGCCCGGGAGCAATGCTCTCCTTGAAGTGGTCCCGGTCTTTCGGACAGCCTGACAGATGAATAAGCTCTGATCCATGGTTGTCTGGCTCAGGCGGCCAGGCCCCTTGGTCATGACCAGCAATCCGGATTTGCTCTGGGGCCTGATCGTATCCATGTGGGTTGGCAACCTGATGCTAATTGCATTGAACCCGCCCCTGATCGGTATTTGGGTCAAGTTTCTGACGGTTCCTTGTCGTTTCCTTTAGCCCGCGATTCTGGTGTTTTGCTGCATCGATGCGTTTATCGTCAATAACAATGGTTTCGAAGTTCTAGTTGCCGGTGTATTCGGTTTACCGGGATACCCGTTCCTTAAATTGGGCTGTGAGGGGGCTCCGTTATTGTTGGGCTTCGTGCTGGGGCCAGTGATGGAAGAGTATTTCCGTCGCGCATTGCTTCTTTCGCGCGGCGATTTTCGGTGTTCGTGACCCGCCCGCTATCGTTAGGGCTGCTGGTGTGTGCCGTTTTGCTGGTTTCAGGAAGCATAGGGGTCGGCGCATTATTCGCGACTGCGGCAATGAGCAGAAAGGTCCCTGTATTGGCCTTCGCCTGGACGAATGTGCCCGTCTGACGCAGCCTTTTTGGACCGGCTTTGGTAGCATCAAGCATATTCTTTGGCCTAAAAAAATCTGGCTCTGCTCACGGTAGACTTTATTTCTAATTGCATCTACAATTAAATCAATGGAAATTGACTTCGATCCTGTTAAATCAGAGGTTAATTGCCGGGTGCGAGGCCTACCATTCACGATAGTCGAGAGGTTTGATTTCGAAAGCGCGTTATTTAACGTGGATAATCGCTATGATTATGGTGAATTGCGCATTTTTGCGCTGGGCTTTATCGATGGACGGCTGCATGCATTGGTGTTCAAGGAAGTGGTTACCGGAATCAGAGTTATCAGCTTGCGTAGAGCCAATAGGCGAGAGGTGAAACGCTATGAGCAGGAAAATCGATCCTGAATTAATTGACGACGAAAATCCGGAATGGATGGAAAGCGACGTCAAGCGGGCTGTGCCGTTTTCGGCATTATCATCTTCGCTCCAGCGTAAGTTACGCCGGGGCCAGCGCGGAGTACAGAAGGCGCCCACTAAAGTGCAGACGGCGGTTCGTTACGACCCGGACGTGGTGGAACATTTTAAGGCGCAGGGCCCTGGTTGGCAGACGCGAATGAATGATGCACTGAAGAAGGCTATCCTGGCGGGAATCGCATAAGGTATTAATGAGGGCGGTCCAGTTAGTCGTCACGTGCGTTAATACACAGCACGGACTTACCGATGGACCGGCGCTCTTCCAGCTCACGATGCGCCGCCGCTACTGTTTCAAAATCGAAAATCTTATCGATATTTACGTTCAACCGGCCATCCACCAAGGCTGTAAAAATGCTGTCGGCGCGCCGCCGTATCGATGTTGCGTCGGGTACGTAGTCGGCCAACCTGGGCCGGGTGAAAAATAATGATCCATTGTTGGCCAACTCCATCGGGTCGATGGCCGAAAATGGCCCGGAGTTGGCGCCGTACGCGATCAGCAAGCCTGCTTTTTTCAACGCATGCATGCTGATTTGAAATGTGGCCGCGCCAACGGAATCGAACACCGCATCCACTCCACGCCCGGCCGTCAACGCATTCACGGCGGACGTGACCGAAGACGGATCGTACGTGCATACCTGTTCCGCGCCGCATTGCCGGGCGATGTCTGCTTTGTCCGGGGAACTGGCCGTTGCGATTACGCGCACGCCTTGCCGCGAGACAAGTTGGATCACTATTTGACCGATGCCTCCGGCGCCCGCGTGCACCAGACAGCTATCGTCCGTTTTCAGGTTGGCAACGTCGTGCACTAGGTAATGCGCGGTCAGCCCCTGGAATAGCGATGCGGCCGCCAGCTTTAAACTTAGTCCGTCGGGGACTTTAACGATTCTCCAGGCAGGCACGATGGCATAGTCGGCGTAGCTGCCATTGGCCAGACAATAGGCCACACGATCGCCACGCTTGAGTTCGGCGACATCCTGGCCGCACGCTTCGATATGCCCGGCGCCTTCCATGCCCAGAGTCAACGGTAAAGCGGCCTGGTAATGTCCCGAACGGGCATATTTACCCAGGCGTGTATAAACATCCATGAAATTGATGCCGGCATAGGCCAGTTTTACCAGTACTTCGTCTTTGCCCGGGGCGGGCATCGCAACGTAGCGCTGCTTAAGCACGTTGGTGCCGCCGTACTCTTCGATCTGGATTGCCCGCATTTCATCCTCTTCCGTTTAGAAGACGATTATGGTGAAAGTTGGCTCGGCGGAAAATTGAGTATTTGTCATCAGATGATGAGGTTTGTCCATCGATGTCAATTATTTCGTTGCGCCTTTTTCGCCAGAAAACTCTTGCGCTATCTCCACCACCCAATCGCGGAAGGTGACGACAAGAGGCGAATCCTGTTTATGTTCAGGATAAACCAGGCAGTAGCGTTTCTCGTGTTTCAGTTCCAGGTCGAATGGCACCATCAGGTCATTGCGATGAATTTCATGGTTTACGTAAAAACGTGGCACCAGACCGGCTCCCAGGCCGGCCCGGGCCGCTTCGATCACCATGCCGTACATGTCGAAATGCATCCCCAGGGTCGTTGAGCTGTCGGGACAGCCGGCCAATTCGAACCAGTGTTGCCACGCCTTGGGCCGCGACCACTTGTGCAATAGCGGCACCGACAGCAGACTTTTCGGCGAGGTCAGCACAGACGTATCGAAGTGATTCGGACTAATGACCGGCACCAGTCTTTCTTCGAACAAATCCACTTTAACGACTTCGGTCCATGCCGGATGATCGAAGTGAAGCGCGGCATCGAAAATGGTGTCGCGAAATATGAAGGGCTGCGCCTTTTCAGTCAGATTCAACATGATGTCCGGATGCTTCTTGCGAAAACCCTGAAGCCTTGGCAGCAGCCAGCGGTTGGCGAACGTGGGTATCACCGCCAACTCTAGCACCCCTCCATCGCCCTTGTTGGCCATTAGCGCTAGGGTGTGCATTTCGATGTCAGCCAGATTTTTGGAAATGTTTTTCAGATACGCCTGCCCAGCATCATTCAGCACTACCTGCTTTTTGACCCGGGCAAATAGCTTGGTATCCAGATAGCTCTCCAGCGTAGTAATTTGCCGGCTAATCGCACTTTCGGTCAGACAAAGTTCTTTCGCCGCACGGGCGAAGCTGCCATGGCGCGCGGCGGCTTCAAATATGGATAGGGCGGTCGTGTTAGGAATCTTTCGTCGCATCTCGGCCTCGGGTGTTGAAAGTCATCCGGTTTTATTCATTCGAAAAAATCATCAATTACTGATTATTAATCAATTTACTCATGTCCTCTGGCCAATCATAATTCATAAATCAGATTCTCGGGTTTGCCGTAGTCATAGGAGCAAGGGCATGTCGCGTTACCAATTGTTTATCAATAATGAGTGGGTCAATCCTGATTCGGGGCGTTGGTTCGATAGCCTGGATCCATTTTCCGGTGAGCCATGGGCCGAAATCCCGCAAGGTAACGCGACCGACGTCGATCGCGCTGTCACAGCCGCCGCGAATGCCTTTGAAGGGCCGTGGTCCACCATGTCGGCCAGCGATCGCGGCATGTTGTTGCATAAGCTGGGCGAACTGATTGAGCGCGACGCGCACCGGTTGGCTGTGGCTGAAAGCCGCGACAATGGCAAGCTGCTAAGCGAAGTATTGGGGCAGGTTAAATACATGGCCAAATACTTCTATTATTACGGCGGACTTGCCGATAAAATCCACGGTTCGGTCGTGCCAATGGACAAACCCGGTGTATCGAATTTCGTTCGGTACGAGCCGATGGGTGTGGTGGCCAGCATTACGCCATGGAACTCGTCGTTGCTATTGACGGCATGGAAACTGGGCACCGCGTTGTGCGCGGGCAATACCATTGTTTGCAAGCCGTCCGAATTCACTTCTGTTTCCTTGTTCGAGCTGGCGACGCTGGTGGCCGAAGCAGGTTTCCCGCCCGGTGTTGTAAACGTGATAAGCGGTTTTGGTGCTGAGGTGGGTGATCCGTTGATCCGCCATCCGAAGGTGGCGCGCATTGCATTCACCGGGGGCGATGAAGCCGGCCGCAAGGTGTACATGGCGGCCGCCGAGAACTTGAAAAAGGTATCACTAGAGCTGGGGGGCAAATCGCCCAACATTATTTTTG
>JBDTGB010000192.1:0-11376 GCA_039937635.1 Burkholderiaceae bacterium
CGCAGTGTGACCAGAAGGGAAGACCTGGCGGTCCGCTACGGCGGAGAGGAACTGGCGGTGTTCATGCGCTGCGATGGCTTGGTCGAGGCAATTCACTTGGCCGAGCGCATTCGCGATAGCGTTGAACAGTTCGAGTTTCGCGATAAAACCGAGCGTGTGCCCGTAACGCTAAGTGGCGGCGTCGCGTATCACGTGGTGGGCGAGCCGCTTGATGTGCTGTTCGCCCGGGCCGACAAAATGCTGTATGAAGCCAAGGGGCTCGGGCGAAATCGGATAATGGCGTAGGTTCAGCGTTCTTGTCCTTAATCTTCCGGCCGCAAGTGCGGAAATAAAATGACGTCGCGTATGCTGGCGCTATCGGTCAGCATCATGATCAGCCGGTCGATGCCGATGCCGCAGCCACCGGCGGGCGGCATGCCGTATTCCAGCGCTCGAATATAGTCGGCGTCGTAGTACATGGCTTCCTCGTCGCCGGCATCTTTGGCTTGCACCTGCGCCTGGAAGCGAGCGGCCTGGTCTTCAGGGTCGTTAAGCTCTGAAAAGCCGTTGGCAATTTCGCGGCCTGTGGCAAATAATTCAAAACGTTCGGTAATGCCTGGCTGGCTATCCGAGGCGCGCGCGAGCGGCGAGACTTCCTGGGGGTAATCAATAATGAATGTCGGGCGCCATAGCTTTGCTTCGGCTGTTTCTTCGAACAGGGTCAGTTGCAATGCACCCAGGCCGGCCCGGGCCAGAACGGGTCCGTTGACGTCGGCGCCCAGTTTTTCCAGTTCGGCGCGCAGGAACGCGTCGTCCTGTAATTGAGCAAGCGTATAGATGGGCGCGTATTTAAGAATGGCTTGCGTAATCGTGAGGCGGTCGAATGGCTGGCTTAGGTCGAGCGTTTTTTCCTGATAGGTCAATGTGGCGCTGCCGCATGCCTTGGTGGCCACGTCGCGCAATAGCCGCTCGGTGAAGTTCATCAGCCAGCGATAGTCGGTATACGCCGCGTAGAACTCCATCATGGTGAATTCGGGGTTGTGACGCGGGCTGACGCCTTCGTTGCGAAAATTACGGTTGATCTCGAAGACGCGTTCAAAACCGCCCACCACCAGGCGCTTTAAATAGAGTTCAGGGGCAATGCGCAGGAACATGTCCATGTTCAGCGCGTTGTGGTGGGTGGCGAACGGTTTGGCGGTTGCGCCGCCCGGTATCGGATGAAGCATAGGCGTTTCGACTTCGAGGAACCCCGCATCCAGCATGAATTGACGAATGCCTCCGATGGCCTTGCTGCGCGTAAGGAAGGTGCGGCGTGTTTCTTCCGTCACGATCAGGTCGACGTAGCGTTGTCGGTACCGCAGTTCTTGATCAGCCAGACCGTGGAATTTATCCGGCAAAGGCCGCAACGATTTCGTCAGTAAACGCGCGCTGTTAGCGTGAACGGATAGTTCGCCCTTGTTGGTTTTGAATATTTTGCCTTCAACCGCAAGAATGTCGCCGATATCCCAGGTTTTAAATTGTGCATAGGCGTCTTCGCCCAAACCGTTTCTATCCAGGTAAATCTGGATCCGACCCGAACCGTCTTGCAAGGTGGCGAAACTGGCTTTGCCCATAACGCGTTTAAGCATCATGCGGCCTGCAATCATGACTGTCTTGTCAAGGTCTTCCAGCGCTTGTTTTTCCAGGGAGTCGCAGGCGGCGTGCAAGCTCGCGGCGCTGCTGTCGGGCGTAAAGTCGTTGGGATAGGCAACCCGCTCGGCGCGCAGCTTTGTCAGTTTTCCGCGGCGCTCGGCGATCAGGCGGTTTTCATCAAGCGCGGCGGCGCTGGAAGGCGTGGATTCAATCATGGTTTCAGTGTTTCAAGCGTAGTTTCGGATGTCATCAAGCACGATCGTGCCAAAATCGTCGCGGTTCAGATAGGTCAGAATTCGGGTGGCTATGGCGGTGGGCGACGTGAGTTGACCCTTTTTATGCATGCCGACAAAGCGCGGCAAATCGGGGAACTGATCGGGGTCGCTGGCGCGGATATGTTCTTGCATGCCCGTGTCGACCACGCCGGGCGCCAGCGCAACGACGCGAACCTTTTTCTGTTCCGTGTTCAGCACCTGGGTATACCGGTCGAGCGCCGCCTTGGTGGCGCAATAAACGCCCCAGCCCGCTGTGGGGTTGCGCCCGGCACCCGACGATATATTAAGCACCCGGCAGTCGGCGTCGAAGGCTTTGCTTGCCTGCAAGAAAGAGGCGGTCAGCACCATGGCCGCGGCGACGTTCAGGCTGAACGCGGCCATGATCGATGTCGGGCTGGTCAAGTTTTCCGCCAAGCCAACGGGGTCGAGTGTGCCCGCGTTATTAATAAGCAGATAGCGCCGCGCGGTGGTGGGCAGGCCGGCCATGATCCGCGCGGCATGGTTTTCAACCTGCGCCGGATTGGCCAGGTCGATCTGGATCTGTTGCACCACGCAACTGGCCTTGATGGCTTGCGCCGCCAGCGTTTCGTTCCGGTTTCGCGATAGAACGACGATATGGGTGGCGGGATTGATCAGGCCCAAAGCCAGAGCTTCCCCCAGGCCTTTTGATGCGCCCGTTATGACTGCCACGGTTGAAATAGACATTACACTCCTTGCTTCAGGCTTGCCTGAATAAAAAGATCGAGATCGCCATCGAGCACTTTTTGCGTATTGGACGTCTCGACATTCGTGCGCAAATCTTTGATGCGGCTTTGGTCCAGCACGTAGGACCGGATCTGGTGGCCCCAGCCGACGTCGGTTTTGGCGTCTTCCATCTTTTGATGTTCGGCGTTTCGCTGGCGCAGTTCAAATTCGTACAAGCGCGACTTCAGCATTTGCATGGCTTCGGCACGGTTGCGATGCTGCGACCGGTCGTTCTGGCACTGCACGACGATGCCGGTGGGCAGGTGCGTCATGCGCACGGCCGAGTCGGTTTTGTTGATGTGCTGGCCGCCCGCGCCGCTGGCGCGATAGGTGTCGATGCGCAGATCGGCGGGATTGATATCTATCTCGATCGATTCATCGACCTCGGGGTAGACGAACACGCTGGCAAACGAGGTATGGCGTCCGTTGGCCGAATCGAACGGGCTTTTGCGCACCAGCCGGTGAATGCCGGTTTCGGTGCGTAAAAAGCCGAAGGCGTAATCGCCTTCGATTTTAATGGTAGCCGATTTAATGCCGGCGACTTCGCCGTAGGATTCTTCCATCACCTGGGCCTTGAAGTCCTTGTGCTCGCAGTAGCGCAGATATTGGCGCAATAACATTGACGCCCAGTCCTGTGCTTCGGTTCCGCCCGCGCCGGACTGGATATCCAGAAAGCAATTCAGTGGGTCGGCGGGGTTGGAGAACATGCGCCGAAACTCAAGGATGTCGAGCCGTTTGCCCATGACTTCGCAGTCGCGCTCGATGGCGCTTAGAGTGGCGTCGTCATGATCGTCGGCGGCCATTTCGAAAAGCTCTTGCGCATCGGTCAGGCTGGTCTGTAGTTTGGTCAGCGTTTGAACGACATTTTCAAGGCCTTTTTTCTCGCGGCCCAGATCCTGGGCGCGTTTGGGATCGCGCCAGACTTCGGCGCTTTCGAGCTCGGCGTTTACAACTTGCAGGCGCTCGGACTTGGCATCGTAGTCAAAGATACCCCCGTAGAGCCCGTTGGCGCTCCCCGTAGTCTTTCAGGCGGTGAGCAAGCTGGTTTTGGCGTTCGGCTTCCATAATATTCCAAGGTCGGGGTTTTTTTATTCGGTTCAAGTGCGTATTTTAACCCGACATTGCGGGCAGCCCGCGTCGCCGCGCAGACCTGCGCGCCTGCGACGTCAGATAGCGCCGATGCCTCGGCGTTCGCGCATGGCGCGGCCGATATGATCCAGTTCGTCGTCGCCAAGTAGCCGGGCTGCCATAGGCAGGAGGTCGTCGTCCTCTATCTTCAGATGGCGTTCGTGCAATTCGATGAATTTCGCCACATCGGAGGAAGGCAGTTCGGCGGATTGGCCTGCGACGATCTGCTCGAGCGTGCGCCGCAGGCCGCGCCAACCCGCTTCCAGGGCGCGGTGATCGGCGGTTAAGCCTTCAATCATCTGGCGTATGCAAACGGCATCCGACCCGGCCATTGATTCGATTAATGCCGGAAAGACACTTTCTTCTTCGTCGGCATGGTGTTGCGGCGCCGACGTGTCGAAATAGCGCATGATATTTGCGGCGGCCTGGCGCGCCTGATCGTCGGCGCCGTGTTCGGTCAGATGCGCCGCCAGGCGTTTTAAGGTAGCGCACTGGTGTTCGATGCGGATGTGGCAGGCCGACAGCATTTCAAGCGGCGCCTCGGCGCCGGCTGACGGAGTGGAAAAACCCGGAAAGGCGGTGGTCATTGCGGCAAGCTCCTGGGCCGATAGGATGGGATTGATTTTGGTACATTACTACCTTGATCGGTTGCGCGGCAAGCTTGGCGTGGCGTCCACACGGGAATTAACCCGCTTTGCGAAATGTAAGGTTGATGCGCCGCCCGCCGATGAGCGGGTGATAGGCTTTTTTAATGGGCAGGATGCCGTGGTAGCGCATGCGGTCGGACCCGCCCCAGACAACGACATCACCATGCAGCAGCGGTACACGAATGGCTTTATCGGTGCGCTCATGACCGCCGAACAGAAACGTGGCGGGAATGCCCAGCGATACTGAAACAATGGGTTCATCGAAATGCCGTTCGTTTTTATCCTGATGCAGGGACAACCGCGTTCCCGGTTCGTACTGGTTGATCAGGCACGCGTCTGGAATGAATTCGTCAAAACTGGCATCCGAGGCGGCGCGGAGCGCCAGGTCCATGAATACAGAAGGTATGGCGGGCCAGTCAAGACCGCTTACAGGATCCGCGCGGCAGTAGCGGTAGCCGTGGCGATCACTGGTCCAGCCTAGCGCGCCGCAGTTTGTCAGCGCAACCGACATGCGAAACCCGCCGCGCGTGACCATGTACCGGAAGGGCGCCGTGCGCAGAATTGTTTGCAGCGCGGACAGAAGTTCAGGCACGCAGGCCAGAGCGCAGCCGCGCAATACGACGGCGTGTTGCCCCAATCGGTCCGGCCAATTTGCGCCAGGTTCACTGTCAAACAGGTTCAGGTTCATCCGACGCCGCTTATTTTTTTCTTTCGATAGTTCTAATAATATGGCATATTCTGGGCAATTCAACAAAGCCTGTCTCGGGCGTTTCGGTATTTACCAAGAGTGACTCAATGAATTACACACCAGGCCGACTGATGGCTTATGGTTGTCTGGCGCTTAGCATGTCTTTGGTGGGTAGTTACGTGGCGCTGTCCAAACCGTTGGCGGCCGCGATTCCTGTTTTTCTGCTGGCGTGGCTGCGTTTCGGCATTGGCGGGTTGGCGATGCTGCGCTGGATACGCAAGCCGACGGCAGAGCCGCCAATGTCGTGGCAGACGCGCAAGCTGGTGTTTTTCGAATCGTTTCTGGGCAACTTTCTTTTTACCATTTGCATGATCTATGGCGTGACCTTGACCAGTGCGGTGTCCGCCGGCGTCATCATGTCGACGATACCCGCCATGATTGCGTTAATGAGCTGGTTTTTTTTAAAAGAACGCATCGGTCCGCGCCTGTGGGCGGCGGTAGCTTGCGGCGCGCTGGGCATAGGTCTGGTGGCGCTGGCAAAGGGCGATGGCGCATCAGGCCAGTTGATGGCGCAGGGGGTGGCGCACGACAAGGCGTGGCTGGGCAACCTTCTAATCTTTGGGACCGTTTTGTGCGAAGGCTCTTACGCCGTCATTGGCAAGAAACTGACGGCCGTTCTAAGCCCGAAACGCATCAGCGCGGTGATTAATCTATGGGGTTTTGCGCTGACCACGCCGATGGGCGTTTATCTTGCGCTGGATTTTGATTTTGCTGAGGTCGACGCGCGGATTTGGTTGTTGTTGCTGTTTTACGGCCTGGCCGCCAGCGTATGGACCGTTTGGCTATGGATGACTGGGCTGAAGTCCATCCCGGCCTCGCAGGCGGGCGTGTTTACGGTGATGCTGCCCGTCAGCACCGCATTGACGGGTATTTTGGCGCTGGGTGAAACGCTAACCCTTATCCATGCGATTTCGTTTGTCATCGCTTTGGCTGGCCTGTTGCTGGCCACTGTCCCCGTGCCGGTTGCGAAGACTGAACGGCGTACACTTTAGTCTGGATTTGTCGGGCGGGCCCCGGCGATGCTTTAATCCCTTCATGCATCACTCGACCTCGGAGTTGAAAATGACCACCCGTCTCAAAATAGATTTTGTTTCCGATGTTTCATGCCCCTGGTGCGCGGTCGGTTTAAGTTCGCTTGAAAGTGCCTTGACCCGGTTGCGGGATCAGGTTGATGTGGAGCTGCATTTCCAGCCGTTTGAGCTGAACCCGGATATGCCGCCCGAGGGTAAGGATATCGTTGAATATATGACGCAAAAATACGGCTATACGCCGCAGCGTATCAAGAGCAACGCCGAGACCATTCGGGTCCGGGGCGAGCAGGTTGGGTTCACCTTTCATATGGATAAGCGGACCCGTTCCTATAACACGTTCGATGCCCATCGCCTGTTGCACTGGGCCGAAACGCAAGGGCATCAACGCGCTCTCAAGCATGCCTTGTTCAAGGCGTATTTTACGGACGGCGAAGATCCCAGCTCGCACGCGGTTTTAATCCGGGTGGCGGGGCAAGCGGGCCTTGACGTCGAACGGGCGAAAGAAATTTTGTCGTCCGACACGTATGCTTCGGAGGTGCGAGAGCGTGAACAGTTCTATCTTGATCAGGGTATCCATTCCGTACCGGCGGTCATTGTCAATGATCGCCATTTAATTCAGGGAGGGCAGCCGCCCGAGGTTTTTGAACAGGCGTTGCTGCAAATTGTCACAGAGACCGTGTAATGGCGTCAAAAATAAAAGTCGCCGTTGCGGGCTTCGGCAACCTTGGCCGAGGGGTGGAACTGGCTGTTTCAAGAAATAGCGATATGGAACTGACCGGCATATTCACCCGAAGAAATCCGAAAAAATTAATTCCATGCGGCGATAAGGCGCTGGTTCATGCGCTTGATTCCATAAAGGAATTTGTCGACGCTATCGATGTGCTTATTCTTTGCGGTGGCTCAAAAAGCGACTTATTCGAACAGGGTCCCGCTTTGGCCGCGATGTTTAATACGGTGGATAGTTTCGATACCCATCCAAAAATTCCGGGCTATTTCGAAGCGGTGAATTGTTCGGCCGAAAGCAACGGCACCATTGCGATTATCTCGGTGGGTTGGGATCCGGGATTGTTCTCGCTTAACCGCCTTTATGGCGAAGCCATCCTGCCCGATGCGGCGACGTATACATTCTGGGGCAAGGGGCTTAGTCAGGGCCACTCCGACGCATTAAGAAGGGTCGAAGGTGTTAGAGGCGCTGTGCAATACACTATTCCGGCGCCTGATGCGATGCAACGCGTGCGTAGCGGCGCGCGGCCGGAACTGTCGACGCGCGAGAAGCATACGCGCGACTGTTATGTCGTGCTTGAGCCGGGAGCCGATGCGGAAAACGTCAAGCGCGCCATCGTGACAATGCCTGATTATTTCGCCGATTACGATACCAGCATAACGTTTATCAGCGCCGAGGAATTGCAAAAGAATCACTCCGTCATGCCGCACGGAGGCGTGGTTATACGCACGGGGGAAACAGGGGCCGGGGCCACGCAGGTTATGGAATATTCATTAAAGCTCGACAGCAATCCTGAATTCACGGCCAGTGTTTTGACGGCCTATGCGCGCGCCGCTTTTCGGCTTAACCAGCAAGGTCAGGTTGGCGCTAAAACGGTGTTCGATATTCCGCCAGGCCTGCTTTCGCCAAAAAGCGCGGCCATGCTGCGCAAAGAATTGCTTTAGCGCATGATGCCATGACGGTTCTCTTGAATGCCGCTGCCGGTTCGGCCAATCCCGCAGTGCCTCCCGGTGCTGCGCAACGGACCACTTTGGCCGATTTATCGCCCGCCTATTTCGGCATGGTCATGGCGACCGGCATTGTTTCGCTGGCGGCCCATTTTCTGGCGCACGAGTTCCTGGCGCGCGCTCTGTTTTATCTTAATATTGGCGTTTATGGCGTGCTTTGGGTCATGACCATCGTCCGCGCGCTGCGCTACCCGCGCCGTTTTTTCGGCGACATGATCGACCATCTGCGTGCCTGCGGTTTTTTTACAGTTGTGGCGGGCACCAGCATTTTAGGCAGCCAAGTCATTATTCTTTCGGGCGATCATGGCCTCGGGTTTGCACTTTGGTGCTTGGCCGTGACGCTGTGGGTGGGTCTGACCTACACGATTTTTGCCGCCTTTACGATCAAGATGGACAAGCCGGGTCTTGACCGGGGCATTAATGGCGGCTGGTTGCTGGCCGTGGTGGCCACCCAATCGATTGCTGTCTTAAGCTCGTTATTGGCGGCTAAAAGCGGCATGCCCTATAAGCTTGAAATGAATTTTTTCGCGCTTTCCATGTGGCTATGGGGCGGCATGCTTTACATCTGGACGATGTCGCTGATTTTTTATCGCTATACATTTTTTCGTCTTTCGCCCGGCGATCTGGCGCCGCCTTACTGGATAAATATGGGGGCGATGGCGATTTCAACGCTTGCGGGCTGTCTGCTGATCAACGATGCGCCCAGCGCGCCGTACTTGATGTCGCTGGCGCCTTTTCTGAAAGGGTTCACTATCTTTTATTGGGCCACCGGTACGTGGTGGATACCTATGTTGCTGGTGCTGGGTTTGTGGCGTTATGTGTACAAGCGCTTCCCCTTTCGATACGACCCGCTTTATTGGGGGGCGGTTTTCCCGTTGGGGATGTATACCGCGTGCACCTTTCAACTGAATGTCGCGATGCAGTTCGACTTTCTGTCGTTCATCGTGAAGGTATTTTTCCCCATCGCGCTGATCGCCTGGGCGGCTACTTTTCTGGGGCTTGTCGTGCAGCTGTGCGGTCGGGCGCTGCATCGCGCCACTGTGACTGAACCGCTTTAACCTGTTTTTTTGGGCGGTTCTTGTTTTAACGTATTGGAAAAATGGAGGCTACACGTGACACTTGCCATTTATTTAACGCAAGATGAGCAGCGCGTTACCCACGCGCAAATCCGGGAGCTGAATGCTGACGAGTTCCCCGACCGTGATGTGACTGTGGCGGTCGATTATTCAACCTTGAATTACAAAGACGCGCTGGCCATAACGGGCAAAGGCCGCGTAGTAAGGCAATTCCCCATCGTGCCTGGTATTGATCTGGCGGGGAAAATCAGCGCCAGCCGCTCGCCGAACTGGAAGGTGGGCGACAAGGTCATTGTCAATGGCTGGGGTTTGGGGGAAGAGCATTGGGGCGGTTTGGCGCAACAAGCCTGCGTTGATAGCGGATGGTTGACGGCGCTGCCCGCCACCATGACCACTAAAGAAGCGATGGGCATTGGCACCGCCGGTTACACCGCCATGTTAAGCGTGCTTGCACTGGAAGGGCATGGTGTGCGCGCAGACGCGGGCCCAGTTCTGGTAACCGGCGCGGGCGGCGGCGTTGGCAGTATTTCGATTGCCATTTTGGCCCGTCTCGGCTATCAGGTGGTGGCGTCGACCGGTCGCGCGGCCGAGTCTGAACACTTGCACTCGCTGGGCGCCGCCGAGGTCATTGATCGACAATTGTTTGCCGCCGCCGGCAAGCCCCTGCAACAGGAGAAGTGGCAGGCGGCCATCGATTGCGTTGGAAGCCATACACTGGCCAACGTGTGCGCCAGTCTGCGCTCCGGAGGCGTGGTTACGGCGTGCGGGCTGGCCCAGGGGATGGATCTGCCGGCCAGCGTTGCGCCGTTTATTCTAAGAGGGATTAGCCTGATTGGCATTAATAGCGTTTATGCCAAGCCCGAATTGCGCACGCAGGCCTGGGGCCGCCTGGCTGATTCGTTGCCTGAACTGCATCTGGATGCGATTGCCCGCGAGATCACGCTGGCCGATACTTTGCGCTGTGCGTCGGAATTGATCGATGGCAAGGTATTGGGCCGCGTGATCGTGAATGTAAATGGCTAGAAAATTGCGGGCGCTTCAAGACCAGTAGCACCATGGCTTATTTGAAGGTATTTTCCAGTACGCCGATTCCATCGATCTGAATCCGGACGACATCGTTTGTTTTAAGATACTGAGGCGGCTTCATCCCCATTCCCACTCCGGCCGGCGTGCCGGTCGCGATCATGTCGCCGGGATACAGAGTGATGCCGCGCGAACATGTTTCCACCAGGGTGGATAGATCGAAAATCAAATCAGGCGTCAGCCCGTCCTGGCGCAATTCGCCATTAACCCAGCAGCGCACGCGCGTGTTGTTGCCGTCCAGCTCGTCAGCGGTGACGATCCATGGACCCATGGGGCAGAATGTGTCGAATGACTTGCCCATGTCCCATTGTTGATGGCGTATTTGAACGTCGCGCGCAGTGACGTCGTTAACAATGGTGTAGCCGAAAATATGGCTCATGGCTTTGTCTTTCGAGATGTTTTTTCCGCCTGTGCCGATGACGACCGCCAGCTCCGCTTCGTAATCGATTTGTTGCGAGATCGCGCCCGGCAATTTCACATGATCGTTAGGCCCCACCACGCATTCCGGAACTTTGGTGAATACGATCGGCCATGCTTTGGTGTCTTTATCGTTGTCTTTGAATACCGAGCTCGACAGCTCTTTGGCGTGCGCGTGGTAATTGCGGCCCACGCAGAAAATATTGCGGCGCGGGCGGGCGATAGGAGCGAGCACTTGCGATGCGTCCAGTTTTTCCCCCGCCCCTTTTGCTTGAAGTTTCGGCTTGATCTGTTTGTAATCGCGCACCAATTCGGTCATGTCTGAATTAAATCCCGGCGCCAGGTCCGCAATGGGCCAGTATTCATTTTTCTCTGTATCGACCAGGCAGACCTGCGCTTTCCCGCCAACATTTAAATTGCCGAATTTCATGGGGTATCCTTGGGTAGAAAATGTTGATTCTAATCGGCTGCCTGTGCGTATTCAATAATCAGTTGCGCCGTCACCATTCCATTCCATACGTTTTGGTCCAACCGGTACGCAACGTCCACATGCTCGGGCAAGGCGTCGGCATGGTTGAACCAGATGGCGTCAAAGCGTTGATGGCCGCGCTCCAGGTTCAGTTTCAGATGTTTGTCTTTTAACAGACGTTGTTGGCGCACCTGGAAGGTGTCGCGAAAAATCGGAGCGGGAAAACCCGCGCCCCATACCTGCCGCTGCAACAGGCCCGCCACTTCGGCGTTGGCGTAACCGGTTTCCAGCGAGCCATCGGTCTCGATGGTCGGGCCGAATAGCGCCTTGCCGCTTAGCTCTTTAACCGCTGCTTCAAAGCTGTTGATGAATAGACTGTAGGCGTCCTCGCGCAGCGTCAAGCCCGCCGCCATGGC
>JBDTGB010000193.1:0-4673 GCA_039937635.1 Burkholderiaceae bacterium
TTAAAGATTTGGCGCCCAGTTCTGTTCTACGCACATGGTTTGGCCATAAAGTCGAGCGTTGGGACGATTTT
Organism: Burkholderiaceae bacterium; assembly: GCA_039937635.1. Classification (GTDB taxonomy): domain Bacteria; phylum Pseudomonadota; class Gammaproteobacteria; order Burkholderiales; family Burkholderiaceae_B; genus JBDTGB01. Next base: position 72 of record JBDTGB010000193.1, read on the forward strand.
CGCGAACGCTACCAGGCCGAATTGCGCACGCCCGAGCAACGGCAGCGCATGCTCGATATACAAGCGGCGGCAATGGGGCAACGGATTACGCTGGTGTATGGCGCCAAGGACACCGAGCATAATCAAGCGGTCGTTCTGCAGCAAGAGATGCCGCTGGTTTTTTCAAGCGACTTGAAGAAAGGGAAGAAGTAAAATCGCATCAAGGTTGGCGGTTGTTTTTGGATTTCGGTATTTCGATGTTTTAGTGTTGTTAACAACCCGAAGGAGCATCATATGAGTTCAATTACCAAAAAATCGCGTTTTTCATTTGCGGCGGCTGGACTGATGGCTGGCATTCTGGCTACAGGGTGGGGGATCGCCGCGGCGGCCGAGGTCCACACAACGCTGGCAGGCAACAACGAAGTGCCTGCCGTTACAACACCCGCAAAGGGTAGCGGAGTGATTACGGTGAACCCCGACATGTCTTTGAGCGGTAGCGTCAAGACATCGGGCGTGGACGGCACGATGGCGCATATTCACCAGGCGGCTGCTGGAAAAAATGGGCCGGTTATTGTCCCGCTGGAAAAGAAAGGCGCCAATGAGTGGGTGGTGCCGGCTGGCGCGAAATTCACCGACGTGCAATATAAAGCCTACAAGTCGGGCGATCTTTATTACAACGTGCATAGCGACGCCCACAAGGGCGGCGAAATTCGCGGTCAGTTAAAGCCTTAGCGCGCCGCTGCTTGGCGCACAGGAGTCCTTATGGGTACGGCGCGGCTACGGTTCCTTTTATGTAGCGTGTTAATGCTGCTGGGCGGCGCTGTATTATTGACTGGTTATTTGGCGCAAGCGACGCCGGTATCCCATAACGTTCTTGTACTGAAGGTCGATGGCGTTATCAGTCCGGCAACGTCCGATTTCGTGATTCGCGGGCTCTCCAGGGCGGCCGAGGAAAAAGCGGGATTGGTCGTTATCGAGCTGGATACTCCGGGTGGCCTTGATACCTCGATGCGATCCATCATCAGGCGGGTGCTGGCTTCGCCGGTGCCTGTCGCTACGTTCGTTAGCCCGGCGGGCGCGCGCGCGGCCAGCGCTGGCACGTTCATTTTGTACGCCAGCCACATTGCCGCCATGACCCCCGCCAGCAATGTGGGCGCGGCCTCGCCTGTGTCGATCGGTTTGACTGGTGGCGAATCGGCCCCTTCGTCGCCCGGCAAAGCTGACTCGGATAAGGATGCCTCCGCGAAAGGTCTGGATCAACCCGAGGTCAACCGTGGCGACACGATGAGCAGAAAAGTTATTAATGACTCCGCTGCCTACATACGAAGCCTGGCGCAGTTGCGTGGTAGAAATATCGATTTTGCTGAAAAAGCGGTGCGTAATGCCGCAAGCATGTCCGCTTCCGAGGCGTTGAAAGCGGGGGTCATTGACTTGATTGCCAATAATCCTGAAGATCTGCTGGCTAAACTCGATGGCCGCGCGATAAAGCTGGATTCAGGCCTTACAGTGCGTTTGGCGACCGACGGTGCACGCATTGAAACGGTCGTGCCCGACTGGCGCAATAACGCGCTTGCCTTTCTTGCGAATCCTCAGTTTGCGCTCGTTCTGCTGATGGTGGGCATTTACGGTCTTTTTTACGAGTTGACCAGTCCTGGCCTTGGCTTGCCTGGCGTGGCCGGCTTGATTAGCTTGTTGCTTGGTTTATATGCCTTTCAGATGTTGCCGGTTAATTGGGCCGGCGTGGGGCTAATCGTGCTCGGGGCCACTCTGATGATCGCCGAGGCGTTCATGCCCACCTTTGGCGTCGCCGGCGTTGGAGGTATTATTGCATTTGTTCTTGGAGGCGTATTTTTAATGGATACTGGCGTGCCAGGCTTTGATTTATCTATTCCGTTTTTAGCAGGCGTTGCCGTTGTAAGCGCCATCTTTCTTTTTGTTATCGGCGCGATGGCGAGGCGCGCTCATAAACATCGGGTTGTAACCGGACGAGAAGAAATGGTTGGCTTGATCGGAGTGGTGACGGCGGCCGACGACACAGGCATCTATGCTCATATACGTGGTGAAAGCTGGCAGGTTCAAAGTCAGCAACCGCTTGCTCGTGGCGACCATGTCAAGGTTCTTGCATTGGAGGATCTGACGCTGTATGTCGAACCGGTCCGGGCGGGGCTGGGCAAACCGATGAATGCGATAGGTAAAACGGGAGAGCATCATGTTTTATGATTTCAATGTGGGATTGAGCGCTGTAGTCATTATTGTTATTCTGGTGGCGTTTAACGCTGTCAAAATACTGAGAGAATATCAGCGCGGCGTTATTTTTACCCTGGGCCGATTTACGAGGGTGGCGGGTCCCGGCATGGTTGTCGTCATTCCTGGCTTGCAGCAGATGGTGCGCGTCGATTTACGGGTCATCACCATGGACGTGCCCAGCCAGGACGTTATCTCGCGCGACAACGTATCGGTGAAAGTGAACGCGGTTTTGTATTTTCGCGTTATTGCACCCGAGAAGGCCATTATTCAAGTTGAACATTACCTCGAGGCCACCAGCCAATTGGCCCAGACCACACTGCGCGCCGTACTGGGCAAGCACGAGCTGGACGATATGCTGTCCGAGCGTGAAAAGCTCAACCTGGACGTGCAAAAAATTCTGGATGCTCAAACCGATTCATGGGGCATTAAAGTTACCAACGTCGAAATTAAACATATCGATTTGAACGAAAACATGATCCGGGCGATTGCGCGTCAAGCGGAAGCTGAACGTGAGCGGCGCGCCAAAGTGATTCACGCCGAAGGGGAAAAACAAGCTGCCCAGGCCTTGATGGAAGCCGCCGCCATTCTGGCGCAACAGCCTTCGGCCATGCAATTGCGTTATCTGCAAACGCTCACCCAGGTGGCGGGTGATAAAAGCTCGACGTTGGTCTTTCCCATACCGGTTGATTTGCTATCAAGTCTACTGAGCGCCAAAGGCCCTCGCTAGAAAGCCGCGGCGGTATCTATTCGGGCACAGACTCGGTCAGCAATTGGCCGAGCACCGCTCCAACCCGCAAGTCGTCGATTTGACCAAAATGCTGTAGGCGGATGTAACCTGCCTTGTCGATCAAGATGAGCGTGGGCGTGCCTTCCAGCCCATAGTCGCGCATCGTCACAGGAATGGCGTCTTTGGAATCCGGTTGGTCAATGCCAATGGGGAAGCCAAGGCGGTATTCGTGCGCGAATGCTTTTAATGCCACCGGCGTCATGGCTTCGTGGTGTTCAAACACTGAATGCAAGCCAATGACTTTCACCTTGTCGGGTGGGAAGGCGGCATGAATCGCTTTGGCTTGTGGTATACCGTGCGACACACATCCCGGGCAAAGCATTTGGAAGACATGTAAAACGACGACATAGCCGCGCAGCGACTCCACGGTGAGTGGATTGGGCGTATTGAGCCACTGGCTGATTGACCAAGGTTTTGCGCGTTCATAAGCCATACTACCCATATCAACGGCTCCAGGTTGTAAAAATGACATGATAGGCGTATTTTCAAAGGACGACTTGAACTTAGCTCTACGAGGGCGGTCTAGTCTTTAGTTGATTAATTTATTATGAGTGCTGAATAGCGAGTCATTAATTTACGTCACGGGGTATAAACATGCGTTCGCGCCACACGTCCGAACCAACTGATGCGCATCAAAGCGGCAATGGTGAAAAGGGGGAGGAGCGTGCTGCAACTGGCGCTCATACGCGGGCGCCCGCGACGTGCTTGTTATCGAATGGTCGCTATCACGTCATGGCGACCAATGCCGGCGGCGGTTACAGCCATTGGCGAAATAGTGCATTAACGCGATGGCAAGAGGACTTCACCCGCGATAATCTTGGCGTGTTTATTTATGTGCGCGATGTGGACAATCACGATTTTTGGTCGAGCACTCTTCAGCCGACCCGCGGATCTGCGGCTGACTACCAGGCTTTGTTCTCGGGCGCTAAAGCGGTCTTCGACAGCGATGTTGGCAAGGTGGCCACTCATACCGATATTACTGTATGCGTTGATGACGATGTTGAACTGCGTCGGGTAACGATTGTCAATTACGCCGATTATCGCAGGGCGCTTGATTTAACGAGTTACGCCGAGGTCGTTCTGGATAGGCCTGCCACGGACGATGCCCATCCCGCTTTCAGCAAACTTTTTGTCCAGACTGAAATTATCCCGGACGTTCAAGCTATTATTTGCCATCGGCGCGGCGGCAACGCCGACGAGCGGCAACCCTGGATGTTTCACATGGTTTTTGCCAGTTTCGCGAGTTCGAATGGGGTTTCGTACGAAACGGATCGCGCGCGCTTTATTGGCCGGGGTTGCACCACGGCGAACCCGCAAGCTATGATCGATCCCGCGCCGTTGTCCGCAACGCAAGGATCCGTGCTTGATCCCATTGTTTCCATTCGCTTCCCGCTCAGTCTCGATCCGGGGCGGTCAGCCGTGGTTACTTATCTGTTTGGCGTGGGCGATAGCCGCCAGGCTTGTCTGGATCTAATCAAGAAGTATAGGGATCAGGCGCTGATTGAGCGCAGCTTCGAGCGGGCAAGCAAGCAATTCGAGTCGTATGTGCATGACGGCAAGATGACCGAGGGCGACATCGATGTATATAG
>JBDTGB010000194.1:0-9504 GCA_039937635.1 Burkholderiaceae bacterium
GAGTATCCCTTTAACGGATATACCGGCACAGGTTCGATATGCCTGAGAAGCTGTGTTGAATAGCTGCCCAGGGCAACCACGTAGACATCGGCGGTTAGCGTTTCCTTGCCGCATTGAACAGCAATCACCTGATCGTCGCGCACCTGAATTTCGGTAATGTTCGTGTTGCAGCGAAAGTTGACGCCTTGATCTTTGGCCAGGGCGGTCAGGCGCATCGTAAACAAGTGGCAGTCGCCAGTTTCATCATCCGGCAAACGCAGTCCACCCGCCAATTTGTCCTGGCTGGCCGCCAGCGCTGGCTCCACTCGCGAAAGCTCCTGACGAGACAATAGCTCGTAAGCGACTCCGGCCTCGCGCAAGACGTCTATGTCCTCGGTTACGCTGTCGAGTTGATGTTGCGTGCGAAATACTTGCAGGGTGCCCTGTTGGCGCCCCTCGTAGTCAATTTGCGTGTCGGTCCGCAATTGTCGCAAACAATCCCGGCTGTACTGGGACAGGCGAACCATGCGTTCTTTATTTATAGCGTAACGCGCCGCAGTGCAGTTGCGCCACATCTGAAGCATCCATTTGAGTTGAAACAGGGTGCCATCCGGCCGGATGGTTAACGGCGGATGCTTGGCGAACATCCATTTCAACGCCTTGAGGGGGACGCCCGGCGCCGCCCACGGAGAGGTGTAGCCGAAGGAAAGTTGCCCCGCGTTTGCCTGACTGGTCTCGTGCGCCGGCTCTGGCGCGCGATCCAGAACGGTGACGTCATGGCCTTGCTTGGACAGATACCAGCCGCTGGCGACACCGACGATTCCAGCGCCTAAGATAAGCACCTTCATTTTTTCACCGTTCTTTCTGAGATGGTAATCTTTGTTATTCTAAGAGACATCACATAGTAATTTATATCAAAAATCTGCTGTCGACAGGTTTTATGACTGGTAGGAGGTTCAATTGAGAACGCAACGCAATCCGGTGCAGTCGTTGGACAAGATTGATCGTCATATTCTCGATTTACTGCAACGGGATGGCCGCATGCCGATGACTGAGCTGGCGGAAATTATTGGATTGACGGTTACCCCATGTATCGAGCGTGTGAAACGGCTGGAGCGCGATAAGGTGATAACCGGTTACCACGCGCGCGTTTCGCCGATTGCTTTGGATGCGGGGCTTCTGGTGTTTGTTGAAATTTCTATGTCGAATAAGTCGGATCGGACATTTGACGATTTCCGCCGCGAGATCCTGTGTATTCCTCAGGTGCTGGAGTGCCATTTGGTATCGGGCGACTTCGATTATCTGGTCAAGGCGCGCATCAAGGAAATTGGCCAGTATCGCCATTTGCTTGGCGAAATTTTATTGCGCCTGCCGGGGGTGACCCAAACGAAAAGTTGCGTGGTCATGGAGGAGGTGAAGGAATCTTCATTTATCGCGGCGCAGCGGTGAAATCCGTTTTTAGAAAACGGTGGGCGTTGACTTGCGCAGTGATCTAACCAGCACCATGTTGTCGCGATGCATGAGCTCCTGATCCGACATGCTGCCCAGAATTTCAGAAATCCGGTTGCTGGGTTGGGCCATAATGCGGCGCGTATCGCTGGCGGAATAGTTGATTAGCCCGCGACCGCATTCGACGCCGTGCTGATCGACGCACACGACTACGTCGCCGCGTCCGAATTCGCCTTCCACCGCTGTGACGCCGATCGACAGCAAACTTTTGTGATCCTGTGTAATGGCGCGTACGGCGCCCGCGTCCAGCGTGATGCGGCCATGCAGGCGCAAATGATTGGCCAGCCAGCGTTTGCGCGCGGAGCGCACCGGCAGGATGGCGCGCAATTCGGTGCCGATGCGTTCGCCCTGGGCCAGGCGCTTGAGCACGTCGGGCTCTCGACCCGAGGCAATAATGGTGTGTCCGCCGCTGTTGGCGGCGCGTTTGGCGGCAAGTACTTTGGTTAGCATGCCGCCGGTGCCGATGCCGCTGCCGGCTCCGCCCGCCATTGCTTCCAGGGCTGGATCCCCGGCCTGGCCCAACGAGATAAATTCCGCGTTCGGATTTTTGCGTGGGTCGGAGCTGTATAAGCCTGTTTGATCGGTCAGGATAATAAGCGCATTGGCTTCGATCAAGTTGGTGACCAGCGCTCCCAGCGTGTCGTTATCGCCCAACCGGATTTCGTCGGTCACCACCGTATCGTTTTCGTTAACAATGGGCACCACCCCCAGCGCCAGCAGGGTGAACAAGGTTGTGCGGGCGTTCAGGTAGCGATGCCGGTCGATCAGGTCGTCGTGCGTAAGCAGGATTTGCGCCGTTCGGATTCCGTGTTTGGCGAAAGCGACCTCGTACGCCTGAACCAGTCCCATCTGTCCGACGGCGGCCGCCGCTTGCAGTTCATGCATGGCGTGCGGGCGCCTGGGCCAGCCCAATCGCGCCATGCCTTCGGCGATGGCGCCGCTTGACACCAGCACCATCTGCTTGCCTTGCGCGTGCAGGTTGGCTATTTGTTCGGCCCATCCGGCGACGGCGACTAGATCAATACCTTTGCCCTCGTTGGTGACGAGCGACGATCCAACTTTAACGACGAGTCGTTTGGCGCTGGATATGGTGGCGGATAGCGTCGTGGCGGTGGCGGGCATGAATCGGAGCGTGGAAGGCCGGTTTGAGTTCAGAATAGTGGATCGGGTTTGAAACGCGCATCGTCGACGACGTGGGTTCCATCGGCCTGATCCTGCGCAATTTGTGCTTTGTCGCGTTCGGCATCCAGCCAGTCCTGAAGCCGCCAGACGAGTTCCTGCGTTCCTTTGCCGGTCAGGGCCGACAGAGCGAAAACGGGGCCTGTCCAGTCCAGGGCCGCGCAAAAACGCCGGGTGACGCCGTCGCCGTCGGCCACCATATCGAGTTTGTTGAGTACCAGCCAGCGTGGTTTTTCGTACAGATCGGTGTCATACAGGCGCAGTTCCTCGACAATGGCGCGCGCGTCGATAACAGCCTGATCGATAGGGTCGATGTCGGGGTCGGTGGAAGACACGTCGACCAGATGCAACAGCACCCGCGTGCGCGAGAGGTGACGCAAAAACAAATGACCTAGGCCAGCGCCTTCGGACGCGCCTTCGATCAGGCCGGGGATATCGGCCACGACAAAGCTGCGTGAAGGCGATGTGCGCACGACCCCAAGATTTGGATGCAGTGTGGTGAACGGGTAATCGGCGATTTTTGGGCGGGCATTGGAAATTTTGCTGATCAGCGTGGATTTGCCTGCGTTGGGCAAACCCAGCAAGCCCACGTCAGCCAGCACCTTGAGTTCCAGGCGCAGCTTGCGTTGCTCTCCTTCTTTACCGGGGGTGCATTGGCGTGGGGCCCGGTTTGTGCTGGATTTGAAATGAAGATTGCCTGCGCCGCCTTCGCCCCCCGCGGCTAGCGTGACCTGCGCCTGGTGGCGATCCAGGTCAAATAGCTGTTCCCCGGTTTCCGCGTCCAGGATTATTGTGCCCACGGGAACGCGCAAGGTTATGTCCGGCGCGGCCGCTCCGTATTGGTCCGCGCCACGGCCATTTTCGCCGTTCTTGCCCCGGTGTAGCCGCGCATAGCGATAGTCGATCAGGGTGTTGATGTTGCGATCGGCGATGGCATAAATGCTGCCGCCTCGCCCGCCGTCGCCTCCATCCGGCCCACCTTTGGGGATGAACTTTTCGCGGCGAAAACTTGCTACGCCGTTACCGCCCTTGCCGGCGATGACTTCGATGGTGGCTTCGTCTACGAATTTCATGATGGTCCAATTTTAAAACAAAAAGCCCCGCCTAAATGGCAGGGCTTTTGCCAGCGATAGTCCGACGACTACTCGGTGGGAACCACCGAAACAGTGCGCTTGTTGAGCGCGCCCTTAATGGCGAATTCGACTTTGCCGTTGACTAATGAAAACAAAGTGTGGTCTTTGCCCATGCCGACATTCACGCCAGCATGAAACTGTGTGCCGCGCTGACGCACGATAATCGAGCCCGCCGGGATCGATTCGCCGCCATATGTTTTTACTCCGAGCCGCTTTGATTCTGAATCGCGACCGTTATGCGTTGAGCCGCCGCCTTTTTTGTGTGCCATGTTTAGCTCCTGCTATACAAAACCGTTGGATCGATGACTAGGCCGCAATGGCCTCGATGCGAAGTTCGGTGTAATTTTGACGATGGCCCTGGCGCTTTTGATAATGCTTGCGCCGACGCATCTTGAAAATTTTGACCTTGTCGTGGCGGCCTTGTGCAAGAACGGTTGCTGTAACCACGGCGCCGGCAACCAAAGGCGTACCAATTTTCAATTGATCGCCTTCGCCAACCGATAAAACCTGGTCTAGCGTAATTTCTTGTCCAATGTCTGCCGGTATCTGTTCTATCTTTAGTTTTTGACCAGCGGCAACACGATACTGCTTGCCTCCGGTTTTTATGACCGCGTACATGTGGGTAATACCTCAAAAAAATATGCCTGGACAAAATGCCAAGCCGCTCATTCTAGCATTTATTTAATAAGTCAACTACTTACGGGGTTATCAGAGACCGATTTGTGTTTACGAGCGGTAGTCGGCATTAATGCTGACGTATTCATGGGAAAGGTCGCAGGTGTAGACCGTGTCGGATGTTTCACCCCGCCCCAGTGCAATACGCACCAGGATTTCAGATTCTTTCATGATGCGTTGGCCGTCGGCTTCTTGGTAGTCGGGATGGCGGCCGCCGTGGCTTGCAACCAGGGTATCGCCCAACCATAATTTTATTTTCGCGACATCCAGGTCGTCGATGCCCGCGTAGCCGATTGCGCACAAGATGCGTCCCAGATTGGGGTCGGACGCGAAAAAGGCCGTTTTGACCAACGGGGAGTGCGCCACGGCATAAGCCACTTTAAGCGCTTCTTCTGTATTTTTAGCTTGTTCGACCGTAATGGTTATGAATTTGGTGGAGCCTTCGGCATCGCGTATGATTTTTTGCGCGAGCTCGGTGGCTGCGGCGGTCAGAGCGTTACAGAGAGCTGGATAATTTGGATGGGACGCCGAGTCGACGCGCACGCCGCTTTGGCCGGTAGCCATGATTATGAACGAGTCGTTGGTTGATGTATCGCCGTCGACGGTGATGCGATTGAACGAGCGATCGGCGATGGCCCGTGTCATCTCCTTGAGCAACGCGACGGGGATGCCGGCATCGGTGGCCAGATAGCCCAGCATGGTCGCCATGTTGGGATGGATCATGCCCGCGCCCTTGCTGATGCCTGTGATAGTGACGGTTTTACCGCCGATGTCGACGCGTTGCGAAACGATTTTGGGCTGTGTGTCCGTGGTCATGATGCTGTGCGCGGCCGCAAACCAGTTGGCGGCATGCAGGTCTTTGGCTGCGTCGGGCAGTGCGGCAATCAGCCTGTCAACCGGCAGAGGCTCCAGGATGACACCGGTGGAAAAAGGCAGGACTTGTTCCGCTTCCACATGCAGTAGCTTGGCAAGCGCCGCACAGGTCTCCCGCGCCGCTTGCAGGCCGCTGGCGCCCGTGCCCGCGTTCGCGTTGCCGGTATTAATGACCAGCGCGCGAATTTGCTTGTTTGTTGCCAAATGGGCTTCGCAGACTTGCACCGGCGCCGCGCGGAAGCGGTTTTGCGTAAAGACACCCGCGACTGTGGCGCCTGGCGCTAGTTGGAAGACAGTCAGATCGCGTCGGTTGGCCTTGCGGATGCCCGCTAGTGCGATACCGATTTCGATTCCGGCAATCGGGAAAATATCAGTTTCAGCGGGGACGACTAAATTAACAGCCATGATGAGCGACTTAGTGTTGAGGGGTGGGATGAAGTGTACTTTAACCAGCTAAGCTGGCGAGTGCCTTGTCGTCAGTTTTGCGAAGACTTGTTCAGCCGCGTCGAGCGTCTGCTGGATCACGCCGTCGTCGTGGCTGGCTGAAACGAAGCCGGCTTCGAACGCCGACGGCGCGAGATATATTCCTTTGCCCAGCATGGCGTGGAAAAACTCTTTGAAGAGCTCGACGTCGCATTTGGAGACTTCGCTGAAGCTGGCGGGTATGGTTTCGCTGAAATAAAGCCCCATCATGCCGCCGACGTGGTCGGTGCAAAAGGGCACGTTTGCCGCCACCGCGCGCGCGCGCAAGCCGTCGGCCAGTTTGCCGGTTTGAGCGCCAAGCTTTTCGTAAAATCCGGGCTCGGCCAAAAGTTTGAGGGTGACCAGACCTGCCGCCACGGCGACCGGGTTGCCCGACAGAGTGCCGGCTTGATAGACCGGGCCCAGCGGAGCGATAAAGTTCATGATGTCGGCGCGCCCGCCGAAAGCGCCAACAGGCATGCCGCCGCCAATCACTTTGGCCAGGGTGGTAATGTCGGGGGTGATGCCGGTCAGCCCTTGCACGCCCTGCGGGCCAACGCGAAAGCCGGTCATGACTTCGTCAAAAATAAGCAACGCCCCATACTGGGTGCACAGGGTGCGCAAGCCGTCCAGAAAGCCTGGCGCTGGTTTGATCAGGTTCATGTTGCCGGCGACGGGCTCGACGATAATGCAGGCGATCTCGGACCCGTATCGTTTGAAGGCGGCTTCGACTCCATCAAGTTTGTTGTAATCCAGCACCAGTGTGTGCTGGATAAATTCGGGCGGTATGCCGGCCGAAGTCGGTTGGCCGAACGTGAGCATGCCCGAACCGGCTTTGACCAGCAGGCTATCGGCGTGGCCGTGGTAACAGCCTTCGAATTTGATGATTTTCGGGCGGCCTGTGAAGCCGCGCGCCAGGCGAATGGCAGTCATTGTCGCTTCGGTGCCGGAACTGACAAGGCGGATTTTTTCGATCGACGGAATGCGCGCGACGATCATTTCGGCGATGTCGATTTCGGCTTCGGTGGGTGCGCCGAAAGACAAGCCGTTAATGGCGGCTTCCTGGACGGCGCGCACCACTTCGGGATGAGCGTGGCCGAGGATGGCCGGTCCCCATGAACCGACGTAATCAATGTAGCGTACGCCTTCGGCATCCCACAAGTAAGGGCCTTGCGCACGGGTGATGAAGCGTGGTGAGCCGCCTACCGAGCGAAAGGCTCTGACCGGTGAATTGACGCCGCCGGGAATGGTTCGGCAGGCGCGTTCGAATAGTTCGGTGTTGCGGGACATGGTGTGGGGGCTTTGTGTGATCGTGGTTTGGGTGGAGGGGTTATAGGCTATAGCATAACAAGACTGGGGGGTTCTTTGATGCATTGTGGAATTCTTTTGGAGAGCTGTGGCGTTCTTAAGTCGCGCCGTGGCTGTGGGTATTGACTACGGAAAGATCGCCGCGCCACGCGGCTCAAACTTTCCTCCGTCAATACCTGTCGCCCCGGCGCTTGTGGAGGGTATTGCTGCTGCGGCACTTGCGGAGGTCATACGAACAGTGCCTGGCATTGTGCGGCGGCGGCTTGGATGTCGGGGCGCTCGAACAGGGCGCTGATTAGGGCGATGCTGTCGGCGCCTGCTTGTATGATTGGGGCGGCGTTTTGGGGCGTTATGCCGCCGATGGCGACGATGGCTGCGCGTGAAGCGGCGGCGGGGGTTGTGGCTTGTTCTGCTAGCCGGTGTGCCTGTTGGATGTGTTCCAGCGTGGCTCGGACGGCGTCGGGCTTGATCTTGGATGGGTGCAGGGCGCCGAAGGCGATGTAGTCGGCGCCGTCCGCCAACGCTTGTCGGGCCAGGGAGAGGTCGTTGTAACACGAACAGCCGATGATTTTGTCGGGCCCTAGCGCTTGTCTGGCTTCGGATAGCAGGCCGTCTTCGCGGCCTAGGTGAACGCCGTCGGCATCAACGGCGGCGGCCATGCGCCAGTCGTCGTTCACGATAAAAACTATGCCCAACTCTTTGCAGCGCGCGGCCAGCGCTTGGGCTTGGGGGCGACGGCTGGCGAGGGCGGCTGTTTTACGACGCCATTGCAGGGCGGCCATGCCGCCGGAGGCAGCCGCTTCCACTGCGCAAATGAGCCGGTCGGTGTCGTCCCATTCGGGAGTAATGCCATACAGGCCGCGCGGAAATCGCAGGTTGGCGCTCATGGCGCCGACCGGTTGATGAGTCGATGGCCCATGCCAGGTTGAAACGAGTCGGCGGTTAGTGGGGTCGCCAGCCGGATAGCCGCTTCGACGGCTTCGGGCGCGGCATGGCCTTTGGCCAGTTCGATGGTGATTGCGCAAGCAAGAGGGCCGTCGGCGTCGCTTAGACGCGCAATGGGAGTTTGCCACGGCCAGTTGAATGTTTGATTTTCCTGACCTTGCAATACATACGTTGCGTGGCCGGGGCGCATGGGCGCCGCGCTGGTTAAAACCCATTGCGCTCCATACTGAAGCAAGGCCTGCGCCGCCGTGACGGAATTGGCGCTGGACAATAGGCCATGTGTTTGCCATTGTGCGATTAGATTGTGGTCGGCCAGGACGACGTTGGTCTGAGGCAGCAATAATTCGAAGATGGCGCTTAGGGCTTCTTCGGTGTCGCTATCGTCGAGCAAACTTTCGCCAGGTAACGGGCCCAGATGCAGCACGAGTGGGACGTGGCTGTAGTCGGCCGCGATCTGCGCCAGTACGCTGACTGATTCGCTGGTGTATAACGGACCTACTTTTATGGCTTGAACGGACATGTCTTCAAGCACGCAGCGGGCCTGGTCGTCGATAAGTTCGGGCGCTACTGGTTGAATGTCCTCGGTGCTGGCCGTGTCTTGAACGTGAATCGAAGTGACGGCGCAAAGGGCGTGGCCGCCGAGCGAGGCGCAGGTAATCGCGTCGGCGGGTAAACTACTTGAACCACTTGGATCAAATGGGCCGAAAATTAAAATTATGGGTGGGGTGGAAGCACGCACGGAATAGCCAGTTGTATTGGTTTTGCAAGGATCCTCGGCGGGTGCCAGGGAGATTGCCATTGGGTTGAGCAAGATTGGCCCCATTCTAATAGAAGTACCCGGGATTCGTTGGCTTTGGGCTTGAAATTTTCAGTGAGTAACAAACATGCGCACATGGATGTGTTTAATTTGCGGTTGGATCTATGATGAAGCAACTGGTTTCCCCGAAGATGGTATTGCTCCGGGAACACGCTGGGAAGATGTTCCTCCGAATTGGGTTTGTCCTGAGTGCGGAGCGCGCAAAGAAGATTTTGAGCTAATTGAGGTTTAATAGCCTATTGATGCAAATAGTGCCATTTTGGCAGGAGGGCGAGTCATGAATACCTCTTCGAATCATCCCGCCATGGGATCCAGCGCCGATCTGTCTCAGCAGTTTTTATTGGCAATGCCGGGCATGGTGTCGGGCAACTTGGCCGATGCTGTCATTTATGTATGCGAGCACACCGAGCATGGCGCTCTCGGGCTGGTCATCAACCGTCCCACCGATTTGACTGTCGGCAATTTGCTCAGGCGTATCGAGCTCGACCTGTCGCTCGAAATCGGGCCTGTTCAAGACACTCCCGTATTCTTCGGTGGCCCGGTACAAACCGATCGCGGGTTTGTATTGCATGTTCCGTCTGGCGATTACAGTTCCAGCATTCAGTTGGGGGGCCTCGCGTTGAC
>JBDTGB010000195.1:0-8594 GCA_039937635.1 Burkholderiaceae bacterium
ACGATTTGCGGCGCCTGGTTTATACGGCTTACGGGCCTGGCGTGTTTGCCAGCGCCGATATCGCCCCGCTTAAACCATTAAGTGACGGTCTGAGCCTGCTTGGCTTGTCTGAAGGCCCGACCCTGGCATTTAAAGATATGGCCATGCAGGTTTTAGGTCAGTTGTTTGAATATGTTCTGGCCCAACGCGGCGCCACCCTGAATATTCTGGGCGCCACCTCGGGTGATACCGGTTCGGCCGCCGAGTACGCCTTGCGTGGAAAACGCGGCATTGCGGTTTTTATGCTGTCGCCGCATGGGCGCATGAGCGATTTTCAGCGCGCTCAAATGTATTCGTTGCAAGATCCGAATATCCATAATCTTGCGCTTGACGGGGTGTTCGACGAATGTCAGGACATCGTCAAGGCTTTGGCAAGCGATCTGAAATTCAAGTCGGCCTATCATCTGGGGGCCGTAAATTCCATCAATTGGGCGCGAATCGCCGCACAGGTAGTGTATTACTTCTGGGGCTGGTTGCGCGCGACCTCGGCGCCCGGCCAAGCGGTTTCTTTTGCTGTTCCCTCCGGGAATTTTGGCAATATTTTTTCCGGCCATCTGGCGCGCGAAATGGGTTTGCCCATTCGACGCCTGGTGTTGGCCACCAACGAGAATAATGTTCTCGAAGAGTTTTTCCGTACCGGTGTGTACAAGCCGCGCGCCGCAAGTCAGACGGTCGCCACATCCAGTCCGTCCATGGATATTTCGCGCGCATCTAATTTTGAGCGTTTCGTATTTGACTTGGTTGGCCAGGATGCCGCCCGGGTGTGTCGATTGTGGCAGCAGCTTTCGGACGTTGGGGAATTCGATTTAAGCGAGCTGCGGCCTTTGCTCAAAACCCGCTATGGTTTTTACAGCGGCGTCAGCACGCATGCCGATCGCCTGGCAACGATTAGATCCGTCTACGACACGACCGGTGTATTGATCGATCCGCATACTGCGGACGGCGTCAAGGTGGCTGGGCGCTACACCGAACCGGACGTTCCTATGGTGGTGCTTGAAACCGCGCTGCCGGCCAAATTCAGTAAAACGATTGAACAAGCCATCGGGCATGCCCCTCCACCGCCAGCGAATTTGCGCAATTTGAAAGACCTGCCCCAACGCGTACAGGTCATGGATTGCGATGCCGCGCAAGTCCGTCAATATATCGTGCAACACTCTTTGGGATAAGCCGGTCATGCTGACGTTCGGCCACTTTTTTGCGATTAGTATTGGCGCCGCCTTGGGGGCGGTAAGTCGCTGGTTGCTGGGGCTTTGGCTGAATCATTCGGGCGTGATGATGCCCTGGGGAACCTTGGCGGCTAATCTGATAGGCGGCTATTTGATCGGGGTGGCGTTGGGCGTCATTGCTCTTTACCCCGCGACGCCCGCTTGGATGAGATTGCTCCTAATGACGGGATTTTTGGGCGGTTTGACAACGTTTTCGACGTTTTCGGGTGAAACGATCGGCATGATCGAGCGCGGTTCTTATGTAATCGCGCTGGGTTATATCGGAATAAGTTTATTGGGCACGTTGACGTTGACGGTCCTCGGCATGGCAACCGTCCATGCGCTGCATTAAAAATCCCGGGTGACCAAAGTGGCGGCGTGTTTGCCGCTGCGCACGGCTCCTTCGAGCACGGCTGGATAGCGCGTGTTGGTCCAGTCTCCCGCCGCCCAGATGCCGGGCCAGGGGGTCTGGGTGGTGGGGCGCTGCAGGTTGGGAATGGCGGCAAACGTCGCCCGTTTCTCGCATATCAGCTCGTGTCCCGTGATCTTGGGCATGGCCGAGAAGCGCACTGTTTGTTCTTCGATTTGTGTAACGACGGCGGCGACGATGTCGTCGTGCGAATGCTCAATAAGCGCGCGCGCGTCGCTGATGACGACAGTTAACGATGAATTTTTGCGGTTGGTTGGGTCTTGCATGAAGGCGCTGCGATCAAACAGCCATTGACCGAATTGCAGTTTGGCCGGATTGTCGCGCAGCATCAGCATGGAATAAGGAAGATTCCAGGGGTGCTCGAGCTGCAATGTAATGGTCGCGATGGGCAGATATTCAAACGCCTCAAGCAGGCCCAGATAGCGCTTGCCGGTTTCAGAGGGCGGCAGGGTTTCCAACAGACGATGGGCCGAGTAGGCGTTTGTGGCAAGCACGACGTTATCGAATTCTTCGTTGTCGATCTGGGTGTGCGAATCGTTATAAATCAGTTTTTTGATTACTCGGCCGCGCCGGATGTCTATTTGGGCTGGCAGGTCTTCAGCCCAGATATCCGACAGATCGACGCTTGGAATTAGAACGTTGGAATCGCCGCTGGCTCCGCCCAGGCTGTCGCGCAGCACATAAGCGAACAATTGCGCGCAGGCGCGTTCAATAGGTGTGTTCAGGGCCGCCAGGCATAGCGGTTGCCAAAATTGCCGCACAATATGCGCGGATTGACGGCCCTGCTTGAGCCACTGCGCGACGGTTTGACCGGGAGGCGTTTTCCATTCATACAGCCGCAGTTTCCAGCAACTGGCGGCCAGTTTGATGCGTTCTTTTAATGAAAGCCCGTGGGCTTTGACGAGAGCCGCCAGCAGATGAAACGGAGCGGGCAGCGGTGGCGCGCTTAGCGAGAAGCTGCCGTCGGCCGCTTGTAATGAAAATGGCTGCCGATTCAGGCGCGAGTCGGGGTCGATCCCCAGATCGTGGAATAGTTTGAGCGTTTCGGAATACCCTCCCAGCAAAATGTGCTGACCGTTGTCAATGGTGGCTTTCAATTTTGGGGAGTGGGTGCTGCGCGCTCGCCCTCCCAGCGTACGCGCAGCCTCGAAAACCACCACATCCTGACCATAGCGATGCAAATACACCGCTGCGCTTAGCCCGGCCCAGCCTCCTCCGACGACAGCGACTTTCATCAACTTATCCTGTTTATAAAGCCTCGCCCGCCGCCGACCCATGTTTTCCAGGCGAGCCAGAATTTGCGGATTGGAGTTAGTGAGACGCGCTGATCTAGAACGTGCCAGTTATCGCGTTCGATTTCTTCTAAAAGCGTGTAGTAGATGGCGGCCATCATCAGGCCCGGGCGTTGGGCGCGCCGGTCCACGTCCGGCAGGGCCTGTATGGCTTCGCGGTAGAACTGTTTTGCCCGTTGGGTTTGAAAACGCATCAATTCCACGAAACGCTCCGAGTACTGTCCATCCAGAATTTCGGATGCTTTGACTTCAAACTGCTTCATTTCGTCGGCCGGCAAATAGATGCGTCCGCGGTGCGCGTCGTCGCCCACGTCGCGGATGATGTTGGTCAACTGAAAAGCCAGTCCCAATTTTTCGGCATACGTCAACGTTTCGGTTTGCGTGTAGCCAAAAACGCCTGCGGAAAGCTCGCCCACGACCCCTGCCGCGCACCAGCAATATTTCCGCAAGTCAGCCCAGTTGTCGTAGCGTGTTTGATCCAGGTCCATTTCCATGCCTTCGATGACGGCGTACAGACGCTCGGCCGTTATATGACACGATTGGATATGGGGCGCCAGCGCCTGTGTTACCAGATGTTCGGCATTTCCGACGAACATTTGGTCGATTTGCGAGCGCCACCAGGCCAGTTTCATGCGCGCCACCGACGCATCGGTGCATTCGTCAACCACGTCATCGACTTCGCGGCAAAAGGCGTATAGCGCCGTGATCGCTTTGCGGCGTTCAGGTGGCAAAAACAAAAAAGAATAATAGAAGCTGGAGCCGCTTTGAGCAGCCTTTTCTTGACAGTATTCGTCGGGGCTCATGCGTTATAAGTTTCTAGTTTGTAAGCACAGCTCGGGCGTTGGCTAGCGCAAAGCGCGCAATAACAGCAGGACCCAGTCTTGTATTTGCAGAACTGGGCGGTTACGAAAAACGTTGTAGTGTAACAGCTCTATTCGCTCAAGGATACGCAGGCCCCCATGCACAACCAGGCGTAATTCGAGCCCGATCCGCCCGGGCAGGCGACGGCCCAGCGGCAGCCCCATCATCAATTGTTCACGCGCCTGCCGCACCTGCGCATGCATCAGTGCGCGCCACGCCTCGCTGGTTTGAACGTGGGCCATGTTTTGTTCGTCAATGTCATACTGTTCAAGCTTTTCTTGAGGCAGATAAACACGGGATTTTTTCCAATCAATGGCGATATCCTGCCAAAAATTAGTCAGTTGTAATCCTGTGCAAATACAATCGGCTTGCGTTAGATTCTGCTCCGATGTATCTGCATTGTATAAACTTAACATTAAACGCCCGACGGGATTGGCTGAACGCGAGCAATAATCGAATAAGGCGGCATCGTCGGGGTAGCGTTGCGTCGTTACATCCTGCCTGAAGGCCGATAATAAATCAAAAAATGGCGCAAGCGGCAACGAGAATTGCGTAATGGTTCGGGCCAGCGGCTTGAATATGGCCTGCCTGGGATCGTTATCCGAAAGCATGAGACCGCCCGCCTGTATTTGCAGTAGTGCGGTTTGATAGGCATCCAGTTGCAGCAATCGTTCGGGCGCCGTTGCGTCGCCTTCATCGGCAATGTCGTCCGCGCTGCGCGCGAAGTTATATATGTGTCTGACGGGCTCGCGCAGGCGACGGGGCAACAGCAGCGATGCGACCGGAAAATTCTCGTAGTGATTGACGGTCATGGCGGGCCTGGGTTGGATCGGAAGCGCTAGTTTAAAAGATAGCTGTCGTCAGTGGGCGGATAGCCGCCCTTGACCTGTTTGTTCCCGCCACCTTCACATTTGCGCCGAAACTGCATTAGACTTCGGCTGTTAGGAGGGTAGTTATGCCACGTCCAATCTCGGCCGTCGTTTCGTTGGAGTCCTTAAGTCATAATCTGGCGGTCGTCTCCCAGAGCTTGAATTGCGTCTGCACTGTCGCCCATCCGGTCGTTCCGCGAATCTGGGCGGTGATCAAGGCCAACGCGTATGGCCACGGCATTACGAACGCTTTGCGTGGTTTCGCGCGGGCGGACGGGTTGGCAATGCTGGATCTGAACGAGGCGGTTCGTTGCCGCGACGCCGGGTGGAATAAGCCGATTTTGCTGCTCGAAGGCTTTTTCGAGCCAAGCGATATCGCAGTCGCCGATCAGTACCGCCTGTCCCTGGTCGTGCATTGCCAGGATCAACTGGATATGCTGGATTCGGCCAGGTTCGATCATCCGATTGATGCGTTCATCAAGTTGAATTCGGGCATGAATCGCCTGGGTTTTTCCGAAGCGAATTATCAGACCGCCTATCGGCAGGCGCTGGCGGCGCAACAACGCGGCATTTTGGGCGCGCTTGGCAAAATGACTCATTTGGCGTGCGCCGACGATAACCTCGCCATTACAACGCGGCAAATTCAGTTGTTCAACGACACGACCAGCCATCTGCCCGGGAAGATCAGCGTATGCAATTCGGCGGCCGCGTTGACGCCGGGGCTCTGGACTCAGGTGTCGGGTCAGGGCGAGCAGTGGGTCAGACCCGGCATTTGCCTATATGGCGCATCGCCTTTTGCCGACAAAACGGCTAGCGACCTGGGTCTGCTTCCGGCCATGACATTTAGCGCGCGGCTGATTGGCGTGCAAACGCTGGCCAAGGGGGCGGGCGTGGGCTATGGGCATACATTTATTGCGCCTTGCGCCATGCGGGTGGGCGTCGTGGCCTGCGGCTATGCGGATGGCTATCCGCGCCATGCGTCCACTGGCACACCCATTACGGTGGATGGGGTGCTTACGCGCGTGCTTGGGCGGGTTTCGATGGATATGCTGGCTGTGGATTTGACACCGGTGCCTGGGGCGCATGTGGGAACTACGGTAATCATGTGGGGTCGTGGTGGCCCTTCGGTGGACGACGTTGCCCGTGCCTCGGGCACGATAGGCTACGAGTTACTGTGTGCCGTGGCGCCGCGTGTACCGAAAACGGTTGTTATGATGTAGCGTCAATGGTAGTTCGGGGCAAGTTTTTTTAAGGAAAAACGGTGAAGAATAAATGTGTGCTGGTAACAGGGGCTACTAAGGGAATTGGTTGGGCGATTAGCCAGCGTTTGGCTGATTTGGGGTGCCATGTTGTTGGATTGGCGCGTCACACCCAGGATATCGATTTCCCAGGCTACCTTTATTCTTGCGATTTGAACAATGCCGGAGAAACGGAAGATATCCTGCGCGTCATCCGCGAAAAATATCCTGTCGACGCAGTGGTTAATAATGTGGGCCTGGTGTTGCCTGAGCTTTTGGGCGAGGTCGAGCTTGCCTCTTTGTACCAGGTCTTCGATGTAAACGTGCGCGTGGCTGTGCAAGTTACGCAGGCGTTCGTGGCTTCGATGAAGGCGCGCAAAGAAGGCCGCATAGTTAATATTTGCAGTCGCGTCGCCGAAGGATCCGTCGGCCGGACCAGTTACTCCGCAGCCAAAAGTGCTCTTATTGGCTGTACGAAAACCTGGGCTCTTGAACTTGCCGAATTCGGAATCACGGTCAACGCCGTGTCGCCGGGCCCGATTGAAACAGAATTGTTCCGCGTCAATCACCCAGTGGGAAGCGATGTGGAAAAAAAGGCGCTGGCGTCCATCCCCATGGGACGTTTGGGGCAACCGGCCGATGTGGCCGCCGCGGTCATTTTTTTGCTGGGCCCCGACGCCGGCTACATTACCGGACAGGTCTTGGGCGTTGATGGCGGCGGCAGCCTGGCGGGTCGTTAGACGTTGATAATGGCCAAATTAAAAACTGTTTATGTATGTAGCGAATGCGGCGGGAACTGCCCCAAGTGGGAAGGGCGGTGCCCACATTGCGGTTCGTGGAACACCTTGCAAGAGTCGCTTGAATCGGGCGTCGTTGCGCACCGTTTTGCTCCCTTGGCCGAGGCCAGCCCCATTCGTAGTCTGTCTGAAATCGATGCGCATGAATTACCCCGCCAGCCTTCCGGAATTACGGAATTCGATCGTGTTCTGGGCGGTGGTCTGGTGGCAGGCGCCGTGGTGCTGATCGGGGGCGATCCGGGAATCGGCAAGTCGACATTGCTGCTGCAGGCTTTGGCGTCTTTGTCCTCGGTTGTGAAGGTTTTGTACGTGACCGGCGAAGAGTCCGCCGAGCAGGTGGCGTTGCGGGCCAGACGCCTTGAGCTGGCTAGCGGCGACGTTAATGTGCTGGCCGAGATCCGTCTTGAAGCGATTATTGCCGCGCTGACACGGCAAAACCCCGGCGTGGCGGTGATCGATTCCATCCAAACTTTGTATTCAAGCGAGCTCAGCGCGGCGCCGGGGTCTGTGTCGCAGGTCAGGGAATGCGCGGCGCGGCTCACGCGATTGGCCAAGCAGACCGGCATTACGATTGTCCTGATCGGCCACGTCACCAAAGATGGCTCGCTGGCAGGGCCGCGGGTGCTGGAACACATTGTTGATACGGTATTGTATTTCGAAGGCGACACTCATTCTTCGTTTCGTCTGGTGCGGGCCTTCAAGAATCGATTTGGCGCGGTCAACGAACTGGGCGTGTTCGCCATGACGGATCGCGGCCTGCGTGGCGTGACCAACCCTTCCGCCTTATTTCTATCGCGCCACGACCAAGAGGTGGCGGGTTCGTGCGTGATGGCCACCCAGGAAGGAACCCGTCCATTGCTGGTGGAAATTCAGGCGCTGGTCGACAGCGCGCACGTTCCCAATCCGCGGCGCTTGTCAGTCGGCCTTGAAAGCACGCGCCTGGCCATGTTGCTGGCCGTCTTGCATCGACATGCGGGCGTGGTCACGTTCGATCAGGATGTTTTTGTGAATGCGGTGGGTGGCGTGAAAATTAGCGAGCCCGCCGCAGATTTGGCCGTGCTGCTTGCGATCATGTCGTCGTTGCGCGACAAGCCTCTGCCCAAGGGGCTTGTCGTTTTTGGGGAAGTCGGCCTGGCCGGCGAGATTCGGCCGGCTCCGCGCGGCCAGGAACGCCTTAAAGAGGCCGCTAAACTGGGCTTCAGCCTGGCGATGATTCCGGCGGCGAATGCGCCTCGCCACCCGATCGAGGGCTTGGAAATTTGGGCGGTGGACCGCATCGATGCGGCCATCGAGCGATTGCGCTGAAAGTAAACGGTGGTTAAAAAGGAGTCGTGGGTGGAGTGGGTTGCTATTGCGATAGCATGAGCCGCGCCTAAGGTGGATTTTCGCAATTATGTTGCTGGTGATTACCTTTTTTTATTGTTGATCGAGGCGTGACTGCTATGCTTTCGGGATGGTTTTCCGATCTATTGTCGGGTACGCGCGCTTTGCGGCGCGACTGGCGTTCGGGCGAATTGCGCTTGCTGATGCTGGCTTTGATTGTCGCGGTGGCGGCGGTAACCAGCGTGGGTTTTCTGGCCGATCGCGTGGCGCGCGCACTGGAGCGGAATTCGGCGCAGATGCTAGGCGGCGATCTGGTCTTGCAAGCCGATGAGCCTATTCCGGCAAGCTTCCTGGATCACGCGCTGGCGCTGGGACTCGATGCCACCCAGACGCGGCAGTTCCCTTCAATGGTCAGTAGCGCGACGCAGACGCAATTGGCCTCGTTAAAGGCAGTCTCGCCAGGTTATCCTTTGCGCGGCGCCTTGCGGGTGTCTAAAACACCAACTGACTCGGGCGCCTCCACGCATTTTGTTCCCGATC
>JBDTGB010000196.1:0-8133 GCA_039937635.1 Burkholderiaceae bacterium
ATACTTACTCGTATTGAAGCAGAAGCGACAGCGTCCGGTGCGGTACTGGCGCGGATTCCCGAGCAGGCAGTTCAGGTGCCCGTCAAAACCACGCTAGGCAGTTTGTTCAAGCCTCCGTTATTGCGTAAAACATTCGTGGCCATTTGTGTGCAGGTTGCGATAAATGTTGTGATCTACGGGTTCATTGTCTGGGTTCCGGTATTTTTGATCAAACAGGGAATGGCCTTGGGTTCCTCGCTTGGATACACCACGCTAATGGCGTTGGGGGGGCCAGCAGGAGCCTTGCTTGGAGTATGGCTCGCCGACAAAGTAGGCCGAAAGAATGGTCTTATAGCGGTTTCGCTGATCGCCGCTGTTATTGGCTGGTTATATAGTCACTCCGCGTCGATAGAGCTCGCAACGTCTCTTGGATTCGTGCTTTTCACGCTTACCTATCTGATGGTCGCCCTTGGCGTGGCGACGTACGTTCCTGAATTGTTTCCTACGGAAAATCGAATGCGTGGTAATGGCGTCGCGAATGTCGCCGGCCGCGTGGCGGGCATCGTTGCCCCTCAAGCAATTGTTGCCATGTACGCTTTCGGTGGGATTAAAGACGTATTGCTTATTATTATCGGGACGCTATTGGTGCTGGTCGTTGTGTTGGCGGCATTTGGCGTAGAAACTAACCAGCTTTCGCTTGAGGCAATCAGCCGCAAGAAACGGTGATGCCTCAATATTGTCAGGAGACTTGATCATGATTAAAAAAGACGCTCATCTTACGTTGAAGCAAAAACTGGCTGGCGACGACATTATTGTTGCTCCGGGGATCTATGACATGATCTCTGTCAGACTTGCGGATCAAATGAATTTCGATTGCTTGTATATGACCGGCTTCGGAACGGTTGCGTCGTATTTGGGAGAACCCGACGCAGGACTGGCCACGTATACCGATATGGTCAACCGCGTTGCGGCGTTTTGCGGGGCCAGTCAGACTCCCATCATTTGCGATGGCGACACAGGGTATGGTGGACTGTTGAATGTTGCTCAGACCGTACGTGGCTATGAGCGCGCGGGTGCTGCGGGAATCCAGCTCGAGGATCAGACATTTCCCAAAAAGTGTGGGCATACGCTGGACAGGCGCGTGACTTCTGCCGCGGATATGGTCGATAAAATCAAGGTTGCTGTAGAAAGTCGAGCCAGCGCCGACTTTCTTATCGTCGCTCGTACCGACGCGCGTACCTCATTAGGCCTGGATGAGGCGCTTCGGCGTGCCGAGCTGTATGCCAAGGCGGGGGCCGATGTATTGTTTGTTGAATCTCCAGAAACCGAAGACGAACTGAAAAGAATCGGCAGTGCGTTCGATGTGCCATTACTTGCGAATGTGGTCGAAGGCGGTCGAACCCCGCAGCTCACTCCGACTGAATTGCAGGATTTTGGATTTTCTATCGCCATCTATCCAGGCTCGGGCTTTCAGGCGGCTGCGCACGCTCTGCGAAAGGTCTATAGCCAGATCAAAGCGCTTAAAGGCACGAAAGCTATCAGTGGCGAAATCTATTCGTTCGACGAGATCTGCAGTTTGATGAATTTTGAGCGTGTTTGGGACTTTTATAAGGCCCATCCTGAATCGTCTGTCGGAACTGAAGCGTCATGATCGCCCAAACCTTATACGACAAACTCTGGAATGCGCACATCGTGCGGCAAGAACCTGACGGCCCGGGCTTGCTGTATGTCGACCGTCATTTATTGCATGAAGTAAGTAGTCCACCGGCGTTTGAGGGGCTAGGCCTGGCGGGCCGGAAACCCTGGCGCATAGCGGCCAACCTGGCTGTCGCTGATCACAACGTACCCACGACCGCGCGGGATCGGGGCATTGAAGATCCCATCTCGCGCTTGCAGGTAGATACGCTGGATAATAATTGCGAACACTATGGTATTACCGAGTTTCGCCTGAACGATGCGCGTCAGGGTATTGTGCATATTGTTGGCCCGGAGCAGGGCGCAAGCCTGCCTGGCATGGTTATTGTTTGCGGTGATTCTCACACGAGCACTCATGGAGCGCTCGGCGCCCTGGCCTTCGGCATTGGGGCGTCCGAGGTAGAGCACGTGTTGGCAACCCAAACCCTGCTGATAAAAAAAAGTAAAAATATGCTGGTCCGGGTCGAGGGCCAAATGCCCTTTGCTTGTACAGCTAAAGACCTGGCGCTTTATATCATCGGAGAAATTGGTACGGCTGGCGGCACGGGTTGCGCCATCGAGTTCGCGGGCAGCACCGTGCGGGCATTGTCGATGGAAGCCCGCATGACCCTGTGCAATATGGCGATCGAAGCGGGTGCGCGTTCGGGCATGGTGGCGGTCGATCAAAAAACCATTGATTACTGTCGTGGCCGACCCTACGCACCAAGCGGTGCTCTTTGGGATCAGGCTGTTCAGTATTGGCGCACGCTGCACACCGATGATGGCGCAAAATTCGCTCGCGTGGTCGAAATCGACGCCAGGCAGATTGTGCCGCAGGTCACCTGGGGCACTTCGCCAGAAATGGTTTCGCCGGTCAACGGTCGAGTTCCTGATCCTGACAAAGAGAAAGACGAGGGGCGCCGTAAGGGAATGGAACGCGCATTGGAGTATATGGGCCTGACGCCAGGCATGCCGCTGGTTGACATTTGGCTCGACAAGATTTTTATCGGGTCGTGCACTAACTCGCGGATCGAAGATTTGCGGGCAGCCGCGACGGTCGCTTGTGGCAAGCGTGTTGCCACCAACGTTAAACAGGCAATGGTGGTGCCCGGATCGGGCCTGGTCAAGCGGCAGGCTGAGCGCGAAGGCCTGGACAAAATCTTTATTGCGGCTGGTTTTGAATGGCGCGAGCCCGGCTGTTCAATGTGCGTGGCCATGAATGCCGATCGCCTCGAGCCCGGCGAGCGCTGCGCCTCGACTTCGAATCGCAACTTTGAAGGGCGTCAGGGCCATGGCGGACGTACGCATCTGGTCAGTCCCGCCATGGCGGCAGCTGCGGCGATAGCGGGCCATTTTGTCGATATTAGAAACGTTCACTAGGAGATCGGCATGCAGGCATTTATAACTCACGATGGTCTTGTGGCGCCGATTGATCGCGAGAACGTTGATACCGACCTGATTATCCCCAAGCAATTTCTGAAGTCGATCAAGCGCACGGGGTTCGGTCCCAATTTGTTTGACGAATTGCGTTACCTCGATCATGGCGAGCCCGGAATGGATAACGCCAGGCGGCCGTTAAATCCTGATTTCGTATTGAACCAGCCACGCTATCGAGGGGCATCAATTCTGTTGGCACGCAAAAACTTCGGCTGCGGATCCAGCCGCGAAAATGCGCCGTGGGCGCTGACACAGTATGGTTTCCGCGCCATGATCGCTCCATCCTTTGCCGATATCTTCTTTAGCAACAGTTTTAAAAATGGCTTGCTGCCTATCGTTTTGACCGAGCTCGAGATCAATCGTCTGTTCGATGACGTCAATGCTTTTGTGGGCTATAAATTGCGTATTGACCTGCCGCGCCAACTCATCGTCTGTCCGGACGGACGCGAGCTGCGTTTTGACATCGAACCTTTTCGCAAGCAAAGCTTGTTAAATGGGGCGGACGATATTGCGACCACTTTGCAATACTCGGATCAGATTCATGCGTTCGAGACCGACTATCTGGCGCGTTACCCGTGGCTTGAAGGGCAAGCCCCTCGTTGACGCCAGCCGATGTTTAGTTTTGAAGTATTTGGTCTTGAAGATAATTTTTCAATTTTTGGACTTTGCCAATGAAACCACTTTCCGATGTTGTGATGCTCGACCTCACGCATATGCTGTCGGGACCTTATGGGGCCATGTTGCTGACAGATCTTGGTGCGCGAACCATCAAGGTAGAGCCGCCGCTGCATGGGGAGGCGACCAGGAAGCTTCTTTCCAATAGCGAGGACTATTCACGCCAGGGAATGGGCGCTTATTTTCTGACCTTGAATCGGGGCAAGGAAAGTATTTGTGTTGATCTGAAATCCGAGCAAGGGCTTGGTGTTTTCTATGATTTGGTAAGGCACGCCGATGTCGTATTCGACAATTTCAGCGCAGGGGTAACTCAACGGCTCAAGATCGACCATGCGACGTTATCGGCGATTAACCCTCGCATTATTACGTGCTCTGTGACGGGGTTCGGAGAAACCGGCCCCGAGCTGGATCGACCTGCGTTTGATCAAGTGGTGCAGGGGATGGGCGGTGGAATGTCCATTACTGGCCTCGAAGATGGCCCTCCTATCCGCTCGGGTGTTCCGATTGGCGATCTGGGGGGTGGTACGTTCGGTGCACTCGGGATACTTTCCGCGCTTTACGCGCGGGAACATAGCGGGCAGGGACGTCATATCGATGTGTCGATGCTTGATGTTCAGGTGTCCTTGCTGAATTACATGGCGACGATGTACCTGATGTCCGACATCGTCCCTGAACGGCTTGGCAATGGCCACTTCGTTCATGTGCCGTATAACGCCTACAAGACGAATGACGGTTACGTCATTATCGCGTGTATTGGTGATAGCTTTTTTGAAAAATTCCTTCAGGTCATGTCCTTGCCGGCATTGCAAAAAGAAGAGTATAAAAAGCAGCCGGCCCGGTATGCGGCACGATCGATCATTGACAAGGTTATTCAGAATGAATTGCTGACTAACTCGACCGAGTTCTGGTTGGCCAAATTAGAGTCGGCCCGTATTCCCTGTGCCCGCGTGAATAACTTCAAGCAGGCGTTAAGTGACCCGCAGATCCTTGCTCGCGATATGGTGGTCAGTGTAACCCTGCAGTCGGGCGAAATTATTCAGATGCCGGGCAATCCAATCAAGTCTCCCGATTCGCCCCCAACTGTTTTTTCTGCGCCCCCACTTCTTGGCGAACATACGCAAGCCATTCTTGGCGAGTTTTTGCATTATTCATCGGAAACGATCCGTGATCTACAGGAAAAAGGAGCCGTCCAGTGACCGATCACATAGCTATTAATGAAGTGGGCGCGCGCGATGGTCTGCAAAGCCAGACCGCGCTGATCCCGCTTGGGGGCAAGCTGGAACTGATTGGCGCATTCGTGGATGCGGGTATTCGCGCGATTGAAGCGACCAGTTTTGTTTCGCCCAAGTCAGTTCCGCAGATGGCTGATGCCGATTTGCTTTATCCGCGATTACCGGCGGCCAATCTGGTGCAGTATTCGGCGCTGGTGCCCAACTTGCGCGGGCTTGAACGCGCCCGGGCCGCGGGGGCACAAGAGATCGCCGTCGTGCTCTCTTCCACCGAAACAATGAACAAACGCAATATCAACATGGATCTTGCAACATCGGTGGCAAGTTGTGCCGATACGCTGCGCCAGGCGGGTGCCTACGGCATGAGACGCAAGGCGTATGTCGCCGTCGCGTTTGAATGCCCCTACGAAGGGGTTGTGCCGATGAGCAGGGTACTGCAATTATGCGAGACGATGGCGGCGGCTGGCGCTGAAGAAATTGTGATTGCCGATACGATCGGCGCTGCCAATCCGGCCCAGGTGAAGAAGCTGCTGGGCGAGTGTGTCAAACGTTTCGGCGCGGATCGTGTCTCGGCGCATTTCCACGATACACGGAGTTTTGCTTTGGCCAATATATGGGCGGCGATGGAAGCGGGCGCGCGTAAATTCGATACCAGTATTGGCGGCCTTGGAGGTTGCCCGTTTGCTCCCGGCGCAGCCGGGAATGTGGCGACTGAAGACGTTGTCCTGTTTGCCGGGCAGTGTGGTTTTACGACCGGCATCGATATTGACGCGTTGCAGCGCGCCGTTGCGCTGGCGCAGAAACTTGTCGGGCATACGCTGGGCGGCCGTACTAGCCGCTGGCTGCAAACCCAAGGTGCAAAGGCCGCGCGCGAGGCTGTGAAAGAATAGATCTCCGCTGCGGATAAGTAATAGGCCTTTACTATAGATTTTCTTCGTTGTTTTTGTTCTTTATCGATTTTGCGAAGTACCATAAAGCCGACAACGGTCATTGTTGTTCTGGCTAAAACTAAAGCCACTGTCGAAAGAATTCGACCAGTGGCATTAAGGAGATAACCTGATGAAATTCACGCATGTATTGGCTCGTGTATCCGGCTGTTGCCTGCTTGCATCCAGCTCGCTCGCCTACGCGGCAACGTTAACAGTCACCCACTGGGGAGATGGCATGTACGGCGTGCCATTTGCTGTTGCTCTGGATAAGGGTTTTTTTAAAGCGGGTGGTGTTGACGTCACCGGGTTTATTACTTCGCAGGGCGGGGGCACCAGTGTCCGCAACGCGATGGCTTCGGAGATCCCTTATGGTGAAGTGGCACTGCCAGCTGCCATCGCGGCGTTTCAGCAAGGCGTCAATCTCACTATTGTGAACGGGGGAGTACTTAGCCTGGCAGATTTGATGTGGGTCTCCAGGAAGGGTTCGAATATTCACTCTTTCAAGGACATGAAAGGAAAAAAAATGGGCTATAGCAGCCCTAAATCGGTCACCGATATGGTGTCTACGATTTGCTTGACCAAGGCGGGCATTTTTTCCGATGTCGATCGCATCGCGGCGGGTGGTATTGCATCGGGCCTGACGGCTCTGCGCGCAGGCGGCATTGATGCGGCCATTATTACCGAACCGGTATTAAGTAAAGAGAAGGGTACAGTTGATATAGCGTTTCGCTCCACGGACTGTATTCCTCGCATGACGCAGACAGTCGGTATCGTTCAGACCGATTATTTGAAAAAGCACCCGGATGTCGTCAAAGCCATTATTGAAGCTCGGCGCAAGGGCGTGGACTACATCAAGGCGCATCCGGACGAAGCAGCCGAGATTTTTGCCAAATACCAGAAACTGGACCCCACCATTTCCAAATCTGCCCTTAATACGATACTTGCCGACAAGGCGGTTTACTGGAGCCCCGGCAAACTGGATTACGAAGGAATGGATGTGATGCTCCAGGGGTTAAGGCTGGTCAAGGCGATTGATAACTCGCCGTTTGATTGGACCAAGATTGTCGACGAGAGCTATCTTCCCGCCGATCAACGCAGCAAATGAGTGTGCGCCCCGACCTCGTTTCTGTCGAGCCTGTGGCCACGAGCGGCAGGCTGGCCAGCGCTGACGCACACATGGCGCTTGACGGAGTTACTCGTGTGTTTAGTGGGCGCAATGCGCTGGCGCCTGTGCATGCGCTTGGCCCCGTCAGCTTCCAGCTGCGGCAGAGCGAATTCTTCTCGGTCGTGGGCCCTTCGGGTTGCGGCAAGTCGACCCTGCTTGACCTGGTTGCCGGGCTCAGTGCTCCCACGGAAGGCGCAATTCAGTTCGAGGGCCACAAGGTGTCGGGCGAGGTACCCGATGGTGTGGCCGTCGTCTTCCAGGAAGATGCCAGTTTTCCGTGGCTGACTGTGTTTGACAATGCTGCCTTTGGCGCGAAGCATGCCGGCCTGCCTCAGGCACAGATCAAAGAGCGGGTCGAACATGCACTAGCTTTCATGGGGCTGTCTTCATTCTCGAACGCCTATCCGTCGCAACTTTCAGGCGGGATGCGACAGCGAGTCTGCATTGCCCGCGCCATGGTGTTGCGTCCGCGGCTGATGCTGCTTGATGAGCCCTTTGGGGCGCTTGATCAGCAGACACGTCTGTTGATGGGTGAAGAACTGCTCAAGCTATGGCGCGATACTGGCTCAACCATCATGCTTATTACTCATTCAATTGACGAAGCGGTTCTGCTTTCCGACCGGATCGGGGTCATGTCGGCCCGCCCTGGCCGATTTATTGATATTGTCGAAACGGGTTGGAGCCGGGAGCGCGACAGCCGCACGGCGATGGATCCGCGTTTCGGGGCGTTGCAGGCGCAAATATGGGGTGTTTTGCGCCAGGAATCCATAAAGGCCTTGGGGATGTCATTATGACGCGGGTTGGCCTTTCGCGTGTGGCGATTGTGGTTGGCGCCGTGGCGCTGCTCGAAGTGGCCAGCCGTTTGGCGTGGATAAATCCCGTTTCGTTTATTCCGCCGTCGCAGATGGCGTTGGGCGCGTGGCGGATTCTGTTCTCGGGCGAATACCGCGCGGACATTCTTCTTACGCTTGGCGCGGCGGGGCTGGCGGTGCTGTTGTCGGTTTCGGTTGGATTTGCGGGCGGCGTTGCTCTTTTTAAATTCCCG
>JBDTGB010000197.1:0-5157 GCA_039937635.1 Burkholderiaceae bacterium
GTGAACAACGGTGGGGTCGGTCAGGTCGCGTTTTTGCGCAAAGTTGGACATGGTCAGGTGATGGCGCACCAAGAATTCGACGAGCTCGGTATCGGTGACGTCTATAGCGTGATCGCGACAAAAGCGACGAACATCGCGGGCTCCAAGTTCGGAGTGGTGGCCGCCGCGTCCCTTGGCAATGTCGTGGTAGAGCGCGGCAACGTACAAGAGCCAGTGGCGGTCGAAACCGGCAATCAGTTGACTGGCTAGCGGATATTCCTGAGCATGCTCGGGCATGGTGAATCGGCGTAGATTGCGGATGACCATAAGAATGTGCTGGTCTACCGTGTAGGCGTGAAACAGATCATGCTGCATCTGGCCCACGATTTTGCGAAACGCGGGCAAATAGCGGGGCAGTATGCTAAGCATGGTCATGCGCCGCAATGCGTGAACGATTCCCTGGGGTTGCCGCAGTATCTGAATGAACAAGTTCCGATTAACCGGATTGCGGCGAAACGATGGGTCGATTTGTCGGCGCGCGTGCCACAAGGCGCGCAGCATCCGTGCCGACATTCCCAGCAGCCGCGGGTGTTTCTGCATGGTAAGGAACGCGCGCAATAGCAACGTGGGGTTGCGCTCAAAGCAGTCTTCGCGCCGAATATCCAGGCGATTGCGCACACTGCAAAAATCGTCGTCAATGATTTCCACCGGTGCATCCGGGCTGGGAAACAAGCGTTCCTCAATGTTTTGTATCAAAATCGCATTCAGCTGGCTGACCACTCGCGCGGCCCAGTAATAACGCTGCATCAGTATTTCGCTGGCGCGCCGGCCTTTTGTGGCCACAAAGCCGTATATGGCGGCCAGCCCCGGTTGCAGGTCGAACAACACGCGGTCTTCACGCCGGCCGGCTAGTAAATGCAACTCGATGCGCAGGCGCTTGAAGGCCTGGTCGGCGCGCCGCAATGAGCGAAATTCAGCGGGTGTTAAAAGTTCCGCGCGCAGTATCTGACGCCACGTGCGCCCTAGATCGGCGGCTTGCGCCAGCCATAAAATAACCTGTAGGTCGCGCAGGCCGCCCGGGGCCTCTTTGCAGTTGGGTTCGAGGGCGTAGGGCGTGTTTTGATGGCGTGCATGGCGCTGTTGCATTTCGGCGCGTTTAGCCTGGAAGAAGGTCTGCACGTCCAGTTGTTCGTGCATCGCCTGCTTCAATGCTTGAAATAAGTCCTTGCCGCCGGCGAGCCAACGGGCCTCCATAAGCGCGGTTTCGACTGTAATGTCGTTGGCGGCTTCATGCCGGCATTGCTCGATGGTGCGCACGCTGTGGCCCAGGTCGAGCCCAAGGTTCCAGAGGGCGGCCACGAGCGCTTCAAGCCGGCCGGTGTCGTCGACGGTCGGGGGTGCGCGCAGCAGGATCAAGACGTCAATGTCCGAGTGCGGGTAAAGTTCGCCGCGCCCGTAGCCGCCGACGGCGATCAAGGCGGCGGAGGTCGGCAGTGGGTAGTGCTTGATTACGTCGCGCAACACCTGATCGGTGATGCGTCGCAGCGTCGTTAGCAATAGTTCGGGGCGCAGGTGCTTTCGAAAGCTTTCAATAGCCTCCTGACGCTGCTGTCGCAGGCTTTCGCGTAAAGAGGCAATCGGCGGCGCGCTCATGGCCTTGTTGCGGGATTGACGCCTATGCCGCGCCCACAAATGCCGGCGGAGGCGGCATTCCCTTGGAGATCGTAAGCACCTCGTAGCCGGTGTCGGTCACCAAAAGACTGTGCTCCCATTGGGCAGACAAGCTATGGTCGCGCGTGACCACCGTCCAGCCATCGGATAATTGGCGGATGTCTTTGCGACCTGCATTGATCATCGGTTCGATGGTGAAAATCATGCCAGGCACGAGCTTGATGCCGGTCCCCGGCTTGCCGTAATGCAAAACCTGCGGGTCTTGATGGAACTGCCGGCCCACACCGTGCCCGCAATATTCACGCACAACTGAAAACCCCAGTTTTTCCGCGTGCTTCTGGATCGCGTGGCCGACGTCGCCAAGGGTTGCGCCGGGCCGCACTTGCTCGATGCCCAGCCACATGCAGTCGTAGGTTGCCTCAGTCAGGCGCCTGGCTAGTATGGTGGGCTCGCCAATGTAATACATGCGGCTTGTGTCGCCGAACCAGCCTTCTTTGATAATGGTGACATCAATATTCATGATGTCGCCGTTTTTCAGGACCTTATCGCCTGGAATGCCGTGGCAAATAACGTGGTTGACCGAGGTGCAGATCGAGGCGGGGAAGGGTGGATATCCCGGAGGGCCGTACCCGACGGTCGCGGATTTCGCCTTTAGCGTGTTGTTGATGAAGTCCAAGCATAACTGGTCAAGCTCGCTTGTGTTGACGCCAGCTACGACATGGGGCGTAATAAAATCAAGAACTTGTGCGGCTTCTTGGCACGCGGTGCGCATTTTGTTTAAATCAACGGGATCTGTAACTAGACTACTCATGGCAACTTGAAGTAAGAGGGCGAAAGATAGTAGAATTATAGGCTTTCCTAAATTTTAGGAAAAGCAGCCAAGTTTACCAAGTGTTTACAAAGTGCAGGGTCGGCCGACCCAGTCCGACCGACCCTGGCCCGGTCCAAACCCGGCCAGGCCGGGTGCAAATCCCGTCCAGGCGGGGCCCAAACCCCTTTGGACAAACTTGAAAGAGACTTGGCGAAAAAAAGCGTGCCGGCCGACATAGGGTGTTCATTTTACCGAATACAGGCTTGGTACAAGACTAAACCCTTGGAGAAAACGATGTCTTTAATGCGTGAAATGTTGGAAGCGGGCGTGCACTTTGGTCACCAAACCCGTTATTGGAACCCAAAGATGGCCCCGTATATTTTCGGCCATCGCAACAAAATCCACATTATTAATCTTGAACAAACCGTTATCAAATTTCAGGAAGCGGTCAAGTTCGTGCGCCAAATCGCAACGCGTGGCGGCACTGTATTGTTTGTGGGCACCAAGCGCGCCGCGCGCGAATATGTCGCCGCCGAGGCGGCGCGTTGCGGCATGCCTTATGTCGATAGCCGCTGGCTAGGCGGCATGATGACCAACTTCAAGACGGTCAAAAGCTCGATCAAGCGATTGAAAGAAATGGAGGCGCAGCTTGCCGAAGGCGTCACCGAGGCCATGAGCAAGAAAGAAGCGCTTATGTTCGATCGCGAGCTGGCCAAACTGAACAAGGCCATAGGCGGTATT
Organism: Burkholderiaceae bacterium; assembly: GCA_039937635.1. Lineage (GTDB taxonomy): Bacteria > Pseudomonadota > Gammaproteobacteria > Burkholderiales > Burkholderiaceae_B > JBDTGB01. The sequence goes on from JBDTGB010000197.1 coordinate 3,203, forward strand.
AAAAACATGGCGGCGCTGCCTGACGCCTTATTCATCATTGATGTCGGCTATCATAAAATTGCCGTGGCCGAAGCCCATACTTTGGGCATTCCGGTCGTGGCGGTCGTCGATACCAACCACTCGCCTGATGGCGTCGATCACGTCATCCCCGGCAACGATGACTCGGCCAAGGCTATTGCCCTGTACACCCGCGGCATGGCCGACGCGGTTCTTGAAGGAAAGGAACAAAGCCTGAACGGTGTGGTCGAAGGTGTTGCCGAAGGTGGCGAAGAATTCGTCGAGGTGCCGTCGGAACACGAGTAATTCGTTGCGTCTGGGTTTTTGATGTTTCTGTACATGCCCCGGCTATGTCGGGGCATGCTTTAATGAACTGGAGAAAAAAGTGGCTCAAATTACCGCATCAATGGTTAAGGAACTGCGCGAGAAAACCGACGCTCCCATGATGGAGTGCAAGAAGGCGCTCACGGAAGCAGGCGGCGACTTGGTCCGGGCACAAGAGCTGCTTCGCGTCAAATTGGGAAACAAGGCGGGCAAGGCGGCGGCGCGCGTTACGGCCGAAGGCCTGGTTGGCTTGTATATTGCTGCGGACGGCAAGTTGGGCGCCGTGATCGAGGTGAATTGTGAAACTGACTTCGTCGCGAAAAACGATGATTTCATCGCCTTTGTCAACCAGTTGGCCGAACTGGCTGCTGTTAAAAACCCGGCCGACGTGGCGGCGCTGGCTGCGTTGCCGCTAGGCGGCGGCACGGTTGAGTCCGCTCGCACGTCCCTGATCGGGAAAATTGGCGAAAATGTCTTGGTGCGCCGTTTTGAACGCATCGCAACCACTGCACAACTGGCCAGCTACGTTCATAGCGGCAAAATTGGCGTGCTCGTTGAATATACGGGACCCGCTGAAACAGGTAAAGATTTGGCAATGCATATTGCGGCGACCAAGCCCAGGGCGCTTGACGCCAGCGGCGTATCGAAATCAGAAATCGCCGCTGAACGTTCGGTTGCGCAGGAAAAGGCGCTTAAATCAGGCAAGCCCGCCGAAATCGTCACCAAGATGATTGAAGGCTCGGTCCACAAGTTCCTGAAAGAAGTCACTTTGCTGTCTCAGCCGTTCGTTAAAAATGACAAGCAGTCCGTTGAGCAAATGCTTAAGGAAAAGAACGCGTCGATAAAACATTTTGTCCTGTACGTGGTTGGCGAGGGCATTGAGAAGAAATCGGGCGACTTCGCTGCGGAAGTGGCGGCGGCGGCAAGCGCTGTTTGATGATTTACACTTTCGCTGGGCTGTTTACTCGGGATAGATTTTATGACCACCAGATCGTATAAGCGAGTTCTCCTCAAGCTTTCCGGCGAAGCGCTGATGGGGGGGGACGCCTTCGGAATCAATCGCGCGACTATTTTGCGCATGACCGAAGAAATCTCCGACGTGGTTGCTTTGGGCGTTGAACTGGCCATTGTGATTGGCGGCGGGAATATATTTCGCGGTGTCGCCCCGGGCGCCCAGGGTATGGATCGCGCCACGGCTGATTACATGGGCATGATGGCCACCATCATGAACGCGCTGGCCCTGCAAGACGCGCTTAAACATCACGATATCGACACACGGGTTCAGTCGGCGCTGAATATCGACCAGGTGGTTGAACCCTACATTCGGCCCAAGGCGTTGCGTTACCTTGAAGAAGGCAAAGTCGTGGTGTTTGCGGCGGGCACTGGGAACCCCTTTTTCACCACCGACACGGCAGCCGCGTTGCGGGGCGCCGAAATTGGCGCTGAAATCGTTTTGAAGGCGACGAAAGTTGACGGTATTTATAGCGCTGACCCCAATAAAGATCCTGGCGCCACCCGCTACACTCGAATCAGCTTCGACGAGGCTATCGTGCGCCGCCTTGAAATAATGGACGCAACAGCGTTCGCACTGTGTCGCGATCAAAAACTGCCGATTAAAGTGTTCTCCATCAATA
>JBDTGB010000198.1:0-9451 GCA_039937635.1 Burkholderiaceae bacterium
CGCTTAAACCTTTGGCCTGGATTAGATCATTCACATAAGTATGCTGATGTTTCGAAAGGGTAATGCCGGTCGCATCGACGCCGTAGTTTTCAGCCGCCCATAACAGCAGCCCTCCCCAACCAGCACCCACATCAAGAAACCGCTGACCCGAAGCCAGGCCCAGCTTGCGGCAAATGTGGTCGAGCTTGGCCTCTTGGGCTTGCGCGACTGTCATATCGGGCGTGCGAAAATAAGCGCAGGAATAAACACGCAGGGGATCCAGCCACAAGGCATAAAAGTCATCGGACAGGTCGTAGTGGAACTGTATCTGGCGCGCATCGCGTTCAATCGTGTGTCGCCACATGGAAGCGCTGCGCCGCGTAATGCTTTTGTACCATCGCTCCCGGCCCGCCTCGACCGGCGAGCCCGGCACAAGAGCTGCCGCAAGGCGCATCAGGTCGCGCATCGATCCCTCGATGTCGAGCTTGCCCTCGACATAGTCGGAGCCTACTCCGCCGACTTGCCCCGCCGCCAAGTGAAAAAGAGTTTTGCGTTCTTTAAGAATTAGGCGAATCACCGGATTCGGCGGCCCCAATTTTTCGCCGCCAGGCATGACAAGCTGGACGGGTAGAGACAACGAAGCGAGCTTATTTTCAACAATAGACGAGACCGAACTCACAACCGACTCCCTTATAATTAAACACGCAACGACAAAAATAATGCCACAGATCGTGAACAAATTGTATCAACCGGGCCGTGCCGCGATGAAATTTTATTCCGGCTCGCGTTCAATCTATCATGGGGCCCGCGCCCGCGTTTGATTAAATAGCCAAATATGGTTTAGAATGGCAGGCTTTACAAATATACATACCCAAAACCCAAGAGGTGCAACCATGGCACGCGTATGCCAAGTTACCGGCAAAGGCCCAATAGTGGGCAACAATGTTTCGCACGCGAACAATAAAACCAAGCGCCGCTTCCTGCCGAATCTGCAGTCCCGTCGTTTTTGGGTCGAAAGCGAGAACCGCTGGGTTCGCTTGCGTGTGTGCGCAAAAGCGATCCGCACAATCGACAAAAATGGCATTGACGCGGTGCTGGCCGACATGCGCGCCCGCGGTCAGCGGGCGTAAACCGCGCTAGTGTTCTAATCTTCAGGAGCTCATTATGGCAAAAGGCGCACGCGAGAAGATCAAACTCGAATCCACCGCTGGAACCGGTCATTTCTACACGACCACTAAAAACAAACGCACCATGCCCGAGAAAATGCTGATCAAGAAATTTGATCCGGTTGCTCGCAAGCATGTGGACTATAAAGAAATCAAGCTTAAATAGTCCTTACCTATGCGAAAACCCTGCCACGGCAGGGTTTTTTCGTTTGCGCGGCGCGCTATCGGCCATAGCGGGCTTCGAGCGAGGCTTGGGGCAGCACCCTATAATGCAACGTTCACTTCTTTCCCTCTTTTTGAAATAGTCCAATCTTATGCAGGAACGCTACATCCCGAACGCCGTCGAAACCGACGCCCATAAAAGCTGGCAGGCCGGCGACGTCTATCGCGTCACCGAACACGCCACACGGGCCGACGGCACGCCCAAACCCAAGTTTTACGCGTGCTCCATGTTGCCCTACCCCAGCGGCAAACTGCACATGGGTCACGTGCGCAACTACACCATCAACGACATGATGACGCGTCAGTTGCGCATGCGCGGGTTTAACGTCCTGATGCCTATGGGATGGGACGCGTTTGGCATGCCTGCGGAAAACGCCGCCATCAAATCCAAAGTGCCACCCGCAAAATGGACGTATGACAACATCGCCTACATGAAGAAGCAGATGTTGGCGATGGGCCTGGCGATAGACTGGTCGCGCGAAATGTGCGCCTGCGACCCCAAGTACTACAAATGGAATCAATGGCTGTTTCTGAAGATGCTGGATAAAGGCATTGCGTACCGCAAGACACAAGTCGTTAACTGGGATCCGGTCGATCAGACTGTGTTGGCCAACGAGCAGGTCATCGACGGTCGCGGCTGGCGCTCGGGCGCCCTGGTCGAAAAACGTGAAATCCCGGGTTATTACCTGCGCATCACTGATTATGCGGCGGAATTGCTTGAACAGGTTCAGCATGGATTGCCAGGCTGGCCCGAGCGCGTGCGTTTGATGCAGGAAAACTGGATTGGGAAAAGCGAAGGTGTCCGCTTCGCTTTCACTCATTCTATTAAGAACAGCGCCGGCGCATTGATTCAAGACGGCCGCATGTACGTCTTCACCACGCGCGCCGATACGATTATGGGCGTCACATTTTGCGCCGTCGCGCCCGAACACCCGCTGGCCACCCTGGCAGCGCAAACCAGTCCTGAACTAGCCGCTTTCATTCAGGCCTGCAAACAGGGAGGAACAACCGAGGCCGAACTGGCCACACGCGAAAAAGAAGGGATGCCCACAGGCCTGACGGTCATCCACCCCATTACCGGAGCCTCGATCGACGTATGGGTGGGCAACTACGTGCTCATGACTTACGGCGATGGAGCGGTGATGGGCGTGCCCGCCCACGATGAACGCGATTTCGCCTTCGCCAAAAAGTACAAGCTGCCGATTCAGCAAGTCGTCGCCAGCGAAGGCAAGGCCTATTCAACCAGTCAATGGCAGGAATGGTATAGCGACAAGCTTCGCGGACACGCCATTAATTCGGGTCGCTACGACGGCATGACTCAGAAGCAGGCGATGGACGCGGTTGCTGACGATCTCAAGAAAAAGGGACTGGGCGAAAAACAAACAACGTGGCGCCTGCGCGACTGGGGCATTTCACGCCAGCGCTATTGGGGCACTCCGATTCCGATCATCCACTGCCCCGACTGCGGGGCCGTGCCCGTTCCCGAAAAAGACTTACCCGTTATCCTGCCCGACAACCTGATTCCCGATGGCAGCGGAAACCCGCTGACCAAACACGAAGCCTTCCTGTCGTGCCAGTGCCCCAAGTGCGGCGGACCGGCCCGGCGTGAAACCGACACCATGGACACCTTTGTCGACTCGTCCTGGTATTTCATGCGCTATACATCGCCCGGCAACGATAAGGCCATGGTCGACGCGCGCAACGATTACTGGATGCCCATGGACCAGTATATCGGCGGCATCGAACATGCGGTGCTGCATTTGCTTTACGCCCGATTCTGGGCGCGCGTCATGCGTGACCTGGGTCTGGTCAAATTCGATGAGCCGTTCACCAAGCTGCTGTGTCAAGGCATGGTGCTGAACCACATTTATTCCCGTAAAAACGAGCATGGGGCCATCGATTATTTTTGGCCGGACGAAGTTGAAAACATCGTCGATTCAAAAGGGGCCATCGCCGGCGCAAAACGCATTTCCGATGGTTCAGCCGTTGACTACAACGGCATCGGCACCATGTCGAAATCCAAAAATAACGGCGTCGATCCCCAGTCGCTGATCAATTCCATGGGCGCCGACACCGCCCGCTTGTTCGTCATGTTCGCAAGCCCTCCCGAACAAACGCTGGAATGGTCGGACTCGGGCGTCGAGGGGGCCAACCGATTCTTGCGGCGCCTCTGGTCGTTTTGCCACACCCAGCAAGAGAACGTGTTGGCCGCGGCGCCCGCAACGAATGTCGACGGCTGGACCGACGTGGAAGCCGTCAAAACACTGCGACGCGAAATTCACAGCCTGCTCAAACAAGCCGACTACGATTACCAGCGCATTCAATACAACACGGTCGTCTCGACCTGCATGAAAATGCTCAACACGATAGAGTCCGCCTTGCTCCCCGACACCGCGCGGGGGCGTCAGGTCCTGGCCGAAGTGCTGACCATTTTATTGCGAGTGCTCTATCCAGTCGTGCCGCACATCACTTGGCGGCTGTGGCAAGATCTTGAATTCAACAAAGTGTATGGCGACCTGCTCGACGCCGCGTGGCCCGCCGTCGACCAGGCTGCCCTGATTGCCGATGAAATCGACCTGGTGCTGCAAGTTAACGGCAAATTGCGCGGCACGCTAAAGGTTTCCCATAATGCCGCCCGCGCGGAAATCGAAAAACTAGCCACCCACCACGACGCCATTGCCCGGTTTCTTGAAGGCCGGCCAGTGAAGCGAGTCATCGTCGTACCGGGAAAACTAGTGAATATTGTCGGATGAAATCAGCCATGCGTTGTCCTCCACTCAAACACGCCCACCCGTTTCCAGCGCTTGCGCAGCCGGCACGCGCATTGGCCTGCATTGTGCTGTGCGTGCTGCTGAGCGCCTGCGGTTTCAAACTAAGGGGCGTGTCGCCACTGCCCTTTAACACGATGTACACCAACATCCCGGAAAATTCAGACTTCGGTTCGCGCTTGCGCCGCGCCTTGACAGCCAGTTCGCCCCACACTCGTTTCGTGGCGGACGCAGCCGCGGCCGATGCCAAACTTATTCAACTGTCCAACAACCAATCTTTACGCGAAGTATCCATTAACGCGCAAGGCCTGGTTGAAGAATATGAACTTAACCTGGCCTTTATTTTTCAGCTTACCGATGCCAAAGGCCACGTTTTGTTAGCGCCGACAACACTTACCGCCACCCGTGAAATACCCTACGATGCCACCGCCGTGCAGGCCAAGCAGGGCGAAATCGGCAATCTGTTCATTGAAATGCAGCAAAGCTTGATTGACCGCGTCATACGGCGCCTTACCTCGCCGGACGTCACCGAAGCTGTCAAGAACGCGGAATCAGGGCCTGTTGAAGCCAACCCCGCTGATATTACCCCGATCGCGCCCCGCACCAGACCACCCATGCCCTTAAGCAACGTGCCTGGAACCGGATTGCACTGACTGGCCATGGGACGCCGGATTGACACCAACCGCCTCGCAAGCGATCTCGCGCAAGCCCAACGATCGCTCGATCCGCTATACGTCGTTTCCGGCGACGAGCCTTTACTCATAACCGAGACCATCGATGCGTTGCGGGCGGCCGCTGCGCGCGACGGCTACACCGAACGCATTAGCCTGGCTCTCGACGCGCGCAGCGATTGGTCAGCGGCCATGGCGGCGGCGCAAAACGTCTCATTATTTGGCGACCGGCGCCTGATCGAATTAAAAATACCCTCTGGCAAACCGGGCAAAACAGGCGGCGATGCGCTGCTTAAACTGGCCGAGCTGGTTTTTGACGGCGCCCTGACCGACGTCCTGATCCTGATAAGTCTGCCGCGCCTGGACAGAGCCACTCGCAACGCCAAGTGGGCCTCGGGCCTGGACCGTGCGGGAACAAGCATCGACATCCCCACTATCGAGCGCACCGCCTTGCCGGGCTGGATTGCGCAACGATTGACGCGGCAGCGGCAACAGCTTGAACCCGCGAGCCTGCAATGGATGGCGGACAAGGTCGAGGGCAATTTGCTGGCGGCCTTTCAGGAAATTCAAAAGCTGGCGCTGCTGTACCCCGAAGGAATGATCAGCGCCGCCGATGTCGAACGGGCTGTGTTGAACGTCGCCCGCTATAATGTGTTCGATCTGCGCGATGCCATGCTGACTGGCAACGCCGCCAGGGCGCTTGCCATACTGGCGGGGCTGCGCGCCGAAGGCGAGGCTCTGCCGCTCGTACTCTGGGCGGTGGGCGAAGAAATCCGCATTATGGCCCGATTGGCCTGGGCGCGGGAGCTGGGGCAAGATTTATCCAGCGAATTACGCGCGCAACGGGTGTTTGGCGCGCGCGAGCAACTTATGCGTCAAACACTGGCGCGCCTGCCCGCGCGAAGCTGGCCTGACGCTGTGCGGCATTCGCACGAAGTCGACCGATTGATTAAAGGCTTGCCAACACCCGGACGGCTGGACGATCCGTGGGAAGAACTGGCACGGTTAATCCTGCGCATTGCTGTACCGCGAAAACACGTTGCCGCGAATACGGCGATAATTCAGCCAAGCACAATACCGCATTCAACATGACCCAACCCAATCCTTACCCCGCAATCGCTGCAATAGCCTCCAAGCCCTCCGACATGAGCCTCCTGGGGGTGCGAGCGCGGCGGGCTTCGCGCCTAATGATGACCGCTACAAGCCAGGCCAAAGCGACGGCGCTGCGCGCCATCGCTTCGTGCCTGCAAGAGCAAAAAACGCAACTCCAGGCGGAAAATGCCAAGGACCTTGCCGAGGCACAAAAAAACCAGTTGGCGCCCGCGCTTGTCGACCGCCTGACGCTGTCGGACGAAGCGGTGCAAAAAATGGCGGCCGGCCTGCTTCAAATTGCCGATATGCCTGACCCCATAGGCAGCCTGACCGCAAGCAACATACGCCCCAACGGCATGCAAGTGGCTCAAATGCGCGTGCCTCTGGGCGTTATCGGGATTATTTACGAATCGAGGCCAAACGTCACCATCGACGCGGCAGCACTTTGTCTGAAATCGGGCAATGCCGCCATCCTGCGTGGCGGCAGCGAGGCATTCCATTCGAACCAGGCTTTAGGGGCCATCATCAACAAAGGCCTGATACAAGCGGGGCTGCCCGCCGACGCAGTGCAAGTGGTAAACACGATTGATCGCGATGCCGTCGGACAACTCATTACGATGACCGCGTATATCGACGTCATCATCCCTCGCGGAGGCAAAGGGCTTATCGCCAGACTCTCGGCCGAAGCCAAGGTGCCGCTCATCAAACACCTGGACGGAAACTGTCACGTCTATATTGACGCGGCGGCCGACCTCGATAAAGCCCACGATATCGCCGTCAATGCCAAGACATACCGGTTCGGCGTGTGCGGAGCCATGGAAACCTTGCTGGTTCACCGCGACGTCGCGCCCAAAATACTTCCCCGGTTGGCTCAGACCCTTACCGCCAAAGGAGTCGAGCTCCGGGGCTGCGATCGCACGCGCGCGCTGATCGGCAATGCGACGCCGGCCACCGACGAAGATTGGGCCACTGAATACCTTGGGCCCATCCTGGCGATTCGGATCGTTGACGACCTGGATCAGGCAATCGAACACATCGGACGCTGGAGTTCAGGCCATACCGAAGCAATCGTCACTGAAAACCTGCATAACGCCACACGGTTTCAGCGCGAGGTCGACTCCAGTTCCGTCTACGTCAATCTGCCCACCTGCTTTGCGGACGGTTATGAATACGGCTTGGGCGCGGAAATCGGCATTTCGACCAACCGTCTGCACGCGCGCGGCCCGGTTGGCCTGGAAGGCCTTACCACCCTGAAATGGGTGCTTATGGGCGACGGCCAATTGCGCGGTTGAAAAACCACCGCCTTTTTATAAACGGATACGGCCCTGCATGCTCTGGATTAAAACGTTTCATCTTCTATTCGTCATTTCATGGTTCGGCGGCCTGTTCTACCTGCCGCGCCTGTTTGTCAATATGGCGCAGCCCCACGATTCAGCCACGATCGCGTGCCTGCGCTCTATGGCCGGGCGTTTGTACAAATTCATGAGCATTCTGGCCATTTTGGCGATTATTTTCGGACTATGGCTATTCCTGGGCTACCACGTGGGTCAGGGCCAGAGCTGGATGCACGCCAAGCTTGGGCTGGTTGTCGTGCTTGTCGGCTACCATCTTGTCTGCGGCCGCTTGCTGAAAAAATTCGAACAAGGCCAAAACACGCGCAGCGAACGCTTTTACCGCTGGTTTAACGAAATTCCAGTCATTTTGCTACTCATGATCCTGACACTGGTCATCGTGCGGCCTTTCTGAATCTGAAGAACCATGAACGACCCACAAAACCCACGAAAAAAACTTGGCCTGAAGAAGGCAACAACAGAAACGCCGGCCAAGCCGGCACTGGATCGCCGCAAACGTTCGGGCGGCCGCGCCCGGCAAATCGCACAGATCGAACGCGCCCGCGATTCGGACCCACGCAGCCGCCGCGCCGAGCCACAAGCACCGGAGCCCCTTACGGCAGCGCCCAATCCATCAACGCCGCACGCTTCGGCGTCGCGTAAGCCAGCGCCGCGCACGCCGGCATCGCACCCGCGCGCCATCGCGCCGGCCGAGATCTTTCCGGTTTTTACGCCCTGCCCTCAAGGCCTGGAGGAAGCGCTCGCCGCGGAACTGCAGACCCTGGGTTTTGAAGACGTCAGGCCGGCGCGAGCCGGCTGCAGTTTCCACGCCGACTGGACCGGCATACAGCGCGCCAACTTATATTCCCGACTGGCCACCCGCGTCCTCGTGCAAGTCGCCCAAGGCCCGGCGCTATGCGAGGATGATATTTTCGATCTGGCCTACAGCACCGAGTGGGAACGCTGGTTTGGCGCGGAGCAGACGCTGCGCGTCGATACCTCGGCCATCCGCAGTCCCATGCAAAGCCTGCAATTCTGCAACCTGCGCGCCAAAGACGGCATTTGCGACCGCTTGCGCGATCGTGAAGGGGCTCGCCCCGATATCGACACCGTGCGGCCGGATGCGCGCGTGCACCTGTTTCTGACTGAAGACAGCGCCACTCTGTATCTGGACACATCGGGCGAGTCCCTGTTCAAACGTGGTTGGCGCCTCGACAAAGGAACCGCCCCCATACGCGAGAACCTGGCGGCGGGCTTGCTGGCCCTGTCCAACTGGGACCCATCGCAAGCTCTGCTGGATCCATTTTGCGGCAGCGGCACTATTTTGATCGAAGCGGCGTGGATCGCGTTGGGCGTACCGCCCGGAATCTGGCGCCCATTCAGCTTTGAACGATTGCGTCACCATGACAGCCGCCACTGGCAAGACCTTAAAGACGACGCCCAATCACACATCGCGCTGGAACTGGAAAACCCGCTAGTGGGTTGCGACATCGATCCAGCAGCCATCGAAGCCGCCATGCGCAACACCGAACGCGCGGGGCTGACTTCCAATGCCATTTATTTCGACGTGGGCGATGCCCGAAGCGTATTGCCGCCGGCGGACATCGGCTGGCTGGTGACGAACCCGCCCTACGGCGAACGCCTGTCCGCCGATGAAATGGGCCTGTGGCGCGAATGGTCGCAGAATCTAAAAAGGAATTTCAGCGATTGGAAAGTCAACATCATTTCAAGCGATCTGGACTTGCCGGGGCTATTGCGCCTGAAACCGCAACGGCGTTACCCCCTATTCAACGGCGACCTGGATTGCCGCTTGTTCAGCTTCGAAATGGTCAAGGCGGGCTATCGCGATTAGCGATTAATTATGGCTCTGACGCAACAGTATTGATGCGGCGCAACATTTTTCTTGCTTAAATCTAGGGTTAACCCTACACTAGGGTTAACCCTGAACGAAACGCTCGGGATTTAGCAAAGAGGATAGCCATGCGTAACCTAAACAGCGATATCCGTCTAACCGACGAACTCGAACGCCAACTGATGAGAGAAGCGATGGATGATCAATTCCGCTTCAAACCAGGAGTTGGTCTGAAAAATCTGTGGGCGAAGGTGACCCATCTTGGCGCCAAGCACACGATCACACGTTAAAAAGTCAGTCGTTCACAGCAACCGGTGCGCGCCAACGCAACAAGCAGGCGCAGTCGGGTGTCGAGTTGCTTGAAAAGCCG
>JBDTGB010000199.1:0-2782 GCA_039937635.1 Burkholderiaceae bacterium
TGGCCGTCGACCGGCACAACGTCAGTGTGGCCCGACAGCACAACACCGCCTTCGACATCCGGGCCCACCGTGGCAAACAAATTGGCTTTGTCGCCCTTGGGGCTTGCGACCAGATGGCTATCGACACCGTGTTGGGCCAAATAGTCTTGAACGTAGTGGATCAGTTCCAGATTAGAGTTGCGTGAGACGGTATCGAAACCGACCAGCTTGGTGATCATTGATAATGACTGTAGCTTCACAATAAAAACTCCTGAAGTGCGGCGCAGCACGAATGCGCGCCTGGTTTAATCGCGGCTATTGGCGTGCTTTGCCTGATTGGCCAGGCGCAGTTCCTTGAAAGTAAGCCCGCCAGGCAGAAGTCTGAGATCATCGGGCAGGTGCTTCCAGGGCAGTAAAGAAGGGTCCATTTTCATGGAACCGGGGGCAATTCCAATCAGGATCGCCTCGGCGATCGGAGTAAAGTCCGCCCTGAAATGGGTCGCGCTTTTTACAACCAGAATTTTTTGCTCGCGCGGTTCGATTCCGACGAATCGGAACATTTCCTGGTCTGCCATTTGCGCCTTGTCAGTGGTTACGACGATTTTTATGTTTGCAATGCTTAGGCAGGCCGATAGCCCTAATGCCATATTGAACCCATTGTAATAAGGCCCCTTTGCTGAAAATCGGCCGTCTGAAAGGTTTTCAACCAGGAAGTCGGCTTCGAGCGGGGAATCTCCCGGCACGTTTGATTTGCCACCCAGACGTAATGCGACCGTGTTCCCGACGCCCGCCTTATGGGCTCGCGCCGCTGATTCCGCATCGACGATCAAGCCGATGGCGGCTCCCGCGGCCTTATTTCGGATTAATGCCCGCAACAGACCTGTGGTATCCGAATCACTGCCGGCGCCCGGATTATCTTGCGCATCGGCCACGATAACGGGTTTGTGCGCGTTTTCCGCCAGCGCCATCGCCTTGAGCACGGCCTCATCGGGTTCATATAACGTGCCGTTGAACTGGTCCTCGACGCGCACGGTTGCATCATAAAGTTGCCGCACAGCCTTTTGTGCGGTAGATTCGGAATTGCCGTAAGCCCAGATCATGCCCACGCATTCCGGAAAGTCCGCCGCTGGGAACCCCATGCAAAGCGATATGCTCGCCAAGCCCATCGAAGATTCAATGTCCTCGAGCTTTTGATAGAGCGTCTTGGCCGGTTCGATAAAGGTGCTTTGCCAACAAATCGGAATAAGAAAAGGCAGCCGCCTGAAGGCTAAATGTTGAGGAGGTTGTCCGTTGAATATTTTTTGTAAATAATCAAATGCCCTTTTGCCCGTATCCGCCATGTCTACGTGCGGATAGGTGCGAAAAGCGATAAGCGCGTCGGCTTCGCGCAGCATCCGCAGAGTCACATTGGCATGCAGGTCCAGGCTTGCGATGATCGGAATTTTTTTACCCACCAGTTTGCGCACCTCGGCAATCAGTTCGCCTTCGCCGTCATCGTGATTTTCCGAGACCATCGCGCCGTGCAAATCCAGATAAACGGCATCGACCGGCAAGGCCCGTGCGATTTGTGCAAGAATGAGCGCGCTGATCCGGTTATAGGCATCGCGCGTAACGTGGGCGGATGGGCTCGCGGCACACCAAGTGGTGGGAATTAATGTGTGGCCGTGTTGTTGCGCTGCCTTTATGAAGCCTGCCGCCGGGATGTTGGCGCCTCTGACGGCTTCGAAAATCGCTAGGCCCGAAACCATGCCGGGCCAGCCGCCACCCAATTCAAACGCTTTCCAGTCAGCCTTGCTGGGGGCGAAAGTATTGGTTTCGTGTTCGAAGCCAGCGAAAACGATTCGCATGATATCCCTTAGGCTGTCTGGGCGGACTTGAACGCCCTGAAATTCTTGAAATCCCAGTCGGATCCTGGAGCCGAATTAATGAGTTCCCGCGTGTAGGCTTGGCGGGGTGCGGAAATGATGTCTTGAGGTATTCCCTGTTCGACGATCACGCCTCGTTGCATCACGATGATTTTATCGGATATTTGCGCCGCTACCCGCAGGTCGTGCGTGATAAAAATAATGGCGACCTTTGTTTTTCGTTTTATGTCGGCCAGCAGTTCAAGCACCTGTTCTTGCACTGTCACGTCCAGCGCCGAAACAGCCTCGTCGGCGATCAGGATTTCGGGTTCCATGATGATGGCGCGCGCCAGACAGATGCGCTGGCGTTGACCTCCGGAAAATTGATGCGGATAGCGGCTTAGAATGTCGGTATCCAGCCCGACAATGGCAAGGATATCAATGGCCTTTTGTCGCGCTTGGCCGGGATCCATGCCGAAATTCAGCAGGCCCTCTGTTAGCGACGAGGCAATGGTTCTTCTGGGATTCAGTGATCGATAAGGGTCTTGAAAAACGATTTGAATCCGCTTTTTCATGTCGTACGACCGGTCTCGCGAGCGTCTGGCAAGCGCTAGATGGTCGATCCGGATTTCGCCAGACGAGGCTTCCACCAAGCCGATGATGCAGCGCGCCAAAGTTGATTTGCCCGAACCGGACTCGCCGACGATGCCGACCACTTCATCTTTGTGAATAGCCAGGTTGATATCGGTCAGTGCGGCGACCAGGCGCGATTTACCCAGGAAGGTTTTTTTCCCGTACGTTTTGTGCAGCCCCCTGATTTCCATGATGGTGTCGCTTTTTACCGCCTTTTTTTCTGGCGGATACACATTGGGCACCGATGAAATGAGTTGACGCGTTTAGGCATCGATCGGGTCGGTCAGAATTTTCTGGCGGGTTCCAGTTTCGATCACTTTGCCGTT
>JBDTGB010000200.1:0-7276 GCA_039937635.1 Burkholderiaceae bacterium
GTGCAAACCAGCTCGCGCATGACGTGCGCGGGCGGGCTAAGCTCTTTGATTTCTCGGATACGTAAATCGTCGGTATTGTGTGACATAAGCTAACTCCAGAATAATTGTCAACACAGTGGGCGAAACAAAAAAGCCGCCTAGCTGAGCTGGCGGCTTTTGGGAAATTTCAGGTTCTTACTGTGTAAAACGCTTCCCTTCCTCCACCAGCGGCTTCGGAAAAGTAAAATAAAAGAAAAAAAATTGGGTTACAACACACATGATTTCATAATACTAGCACAAAATTTAAAGAAAGCTAAGCCGTGCCGCCAACGGTCAGCCCCTCGATGCGCAAAGTGGGCATTCCAACGCCAACGGGAACGTTTTGCCCCTCTTTACCGCAGGTGCCTACGCCCGAATCAAGCTGCAAGTCGTCACCGATCAGGCTAACCCGGGTCATCGCCTGGGATCCGCTACCGATCAGGGTGGCGCCTTTAACGGGATACGTGACCTTGCCATTTTCAATCATGTAGGCTTCCGAGGCCGAGAAAACGAATTTACCGCTGGTGATATCGACCTGGCCGCCGCCGAAATTAGCGGCGTACAAGCCCTTTTTAACCGATGCGATAATGCCGGCGGCAGGCTCGTTTCCTGCCAGCATATAGGTATTCGTCATGCGAGGCATGGGAAGATGGGCATACGACTCGCGCCGGCCATTGCCCGTAACCGCCGTCTTCATCAGCCGCGCGTTCATGGAATCTTGCATGTACCCTTTCAGGATTCCATTTTCAATTAGCACGTTATGCTGTGTCGGGTTTCCCTCGTCGTCGATATTAAGCGAGCCGCGCCGGCCCTGTAGCGTGCCATCATCGACAACCGTCACCCCTTTCGAGGCGACCCGTTGCCCGATGCGCCCCGAAAACACGCTTGAACCCTTGCGGTTAAAGTCGCCTTCCAGCCCATGGCCGACGGCTTCGTGCAACAAAATGCCGGGCCAGCCAGACCCCAGCACGACCGTCATTTCGCCTGCCGGCGCGGGCTTGGCATCCAGATTAACAAGCGCTTCGTGGGCCGCGCGCTGAACATACGACTTTAAAATGTCGTCGGTAAAATAAGCCAGGCCGGTGCGCCCGCCCCCGCCGCCATGACCGACCTCGCGACGCCCGTCGCGCTCGGCGATAACCGTCAGGGAAAGTCGCACTAAAGGCCGCACATCGGCCGCCAGCCGGCCATCGCTGCCCGCCACTAAAATCACATCGTATTCGGCGCCCAAGCCAGCCATGACCTGAATAATATGTGGGTCGGCCGCGCGCGCCATCGTTTCCAACCGTCCCAGCAAGGCAACTTTGTCAGGCGCCGTCATGGTGTTCAAGGGATCGATGGCGGAATATAAATCATGCGCCGCAGGCCCTTCTTGGCCGATAACCTTCTGGCGTCCGGCGCCCTGACGCGCAATGCTGCGCACAGCGCGGGCTGACGATAATAAAGCGTCGGCGGATAGGGTGTCGGAATACGCAAAAGCCGTTTTCTCGCCACTGATGGCGCGCACGCCCACGCCCTGCTCAATCGCGAAACTGCCCGTTTTAACAATACCTTCCTCGAGTCCCCAACTTTCGGCGCGGGTATATTGAAAATATAAATCGGCATAGTCAACCTTATGGGTGAATATTTCGCCCAAAGCGCGCGCCATATCGGATTCGGTCAAGCCCCAGGGATCGAGCAAGACTGATTTGGCAGTTGCCAATGCCGTAATCGTAGGATCGGTGATTTTCATAAGAGAATGCCGTAATAACAAGTAATGGTTACATCGTGCGATGTTTCAAGGCCGGCAACGTGGTTCGCACGTCGGCCAGACGCTGCTGATCAATTTCGCCATGATGAAACCAGGCCCCTGTGCAATATCGTCAACGACATCGCCCCATGGGTCAATTAGAACAGAATGCCCCCAAGTGCGTCGGCCATTTTCGTGCTCTCCACCCTGAGCCGGGGCCAATACATAACATTGATTCTCAATCGCCCTGGCGCGCAGCAGTATTTCCCAGTGGGAGGCGCCCGTTGTGTAGGTGAACGCGGAAGGCACAATCATCAGGCTGACCTCGCCCAGCGCACGGAAAAATTCAGGAAAACGCAGGTCGTAACAAACTGAAAGGCCGACGCGGCCGCAGGGGGCATTGAACGTTTGCGGCGCATTATCGCCTGGACGGATAGAGATTGATTCGTCAAAAGATTCACCTTCTTTTTCAAAGCCAAACAAATGAATCTTATCGTAGCGCCCAACGCGATGGCCTTCTGGATTAAAAACCAGGCAGGTATTATAAATACGATAGGCGTCGGGACTAACCAGGGGTAAAGTGCCCCCAACAAGCCAAATGTGATGACGCTCGGCCTGGGATTGTAAAAAATCCTGAATGGGCCCGCGTCCTAATGACTCGCGAATTTCCACCTTATCAAGATTATGCCGGCCTATTAAGCAGAAAAATTCAGGCAAAGCGATTAATTCCGCGCCGGCCGCCACCGCTTTATTTATCAGATCGCTCGTCTTTTTAAGGTTATCGGCCACAGAAGTGGACGATACCATCTGGATTGCGGCGACTTGAAAATTGTTTTTAAGCACATTCATAAATAATTAAGATAAAATAAACATTAATTTTTCACCGGGATGAATAATGGCGCGCGACACATATTCTTCGCTTAAGTCAAAAATCGAAAAAGAAATAGCCAAACTTCAGCGGCAAGCGCAAACGCTTCAACTCAAGCAACGAACGCCAGTTATATCGTCGATTATCCGTTCAATGCGCGAATACGATATCACCCCGGAAGAAATTACAAACACATTCAATAAAAAATCAATTAAATCCGCCGCGCCGAAATCGCCACTGGCCGCACGCCCAAAAAACCGCGTTCCCGCCAAGTTCCGTCACCCTGAGACAGGCGAAACATGGACAGGTCGCGGCAAAACCCCGCGCTGGATCTCCGCCGCCGAGGCGCAAGGGCAAAGCCGCAACGACTTCCTGATTATCCGTTAATTAACCCGCACTGTATAGCCGCAACAGGACCGCGATCAACGTGGCTGTTGTTCGTACGTTATGGCGCGCGTTTGGCCGTTATTGCCCGGAAATCCTTCAAATACAGCGCGGGCCAAATAAGGCATTACCGCCGGCAAGTCGTCGCCGCCGCTCGCACTGACGGCTGTAGACCGATACACTTCAGCGCCATGATTTTGATTATCCCTGATCGTTACTTCGAGCGTATTTTTATATACGCTAACCGGCACCGTTACCGTTGAAGGCATTATCATCACCGCGCCGCCCCATCCGCGCCTCATCCCATAATAACCGCCCCAGGCCGGACCAAAACCATTATTAAAATACGGATCGCCGTAACTTTGCACCCACGCCACAGCGGCCGGATTATCGTATGCAAACGACACGTCGAACCGGGCAGGTTGACCGGCATGGGCTTCAATTAGGCCGGTAGGGCCGATCGATGCGCGAATCGTATCGGCAAAGGTCTGATATTCCAGATTATTGGCCTGGTTTGCGTTGGGAACAAGTCGGTAAGCCTGTCCTTGGGCCTGCGCCGGCCACTTCTGAAACGTCGTGACGCGCGCCGACAAGGTCGAGGCGCAGCCTGCGAGCAACGCGATAGCTGCCGCCGCGACGCAACAGCGCCACGGGCGTAGACGGAATCTTTTCAAGGTGCGCAACATAAGTGCCCCCAGTATAGTGATTAAGACTGTGGGGGATGCATAAAGTTGCGTTTTCACGACGAAAACGAGGGCACGGCGCAAACACTACAATAGAGGCTCAAAGACATTTTAGAGCTTCCAACATGCGTACCGATATTGCATCGACGATCAGCCGTCACGCCTATCAGGCCTACCCCTATCGATTTCCCACTGTGACGTTGCGTTTCGAACTGGATGCGGAGCAAACCCGAGTTTCGTCCCATCTGAAAATTGAACGCGCAACGAACGAAAACCAGCCACTGGTTCTAAATGGAAAAGACCTGACGCTGGAATCAATCAAGCTTGATGGACAGACTTTAAACGCCGGCCAGTATCAGTTGGACGATGAATGTCTGACCTTGTTTCCTTCCACGGCGGCGTTCACCCTTGAAATCACCAATCTGTGCTACCCTGGCAAAAATTCAAGCCTGATGGGGCTTTATGTTTCGGGCGAGAGCCTGTTTACCCAATGTGAAGCGGAAGGATTCAGGCGCATTACCTGGTTCGCCGATCGGCCCGACGTCATGTCGCGCTACCGCGTGATGTTGTGCGCCGACAAGACGCGCTACCCGCTACTGCTGTCCAACGGTAATCTGCTTGAAACCAGGGAACTGCCTGGCAACCTGCACGAAGCTGTATGGGAAGACCCGCATCCCAAACCCTGCTATTTGTTCGCGCTGGTCGCGGGCAAATTCAGTTGCCGGGAACAAACTGTCCAGAAACGAAGCGGCGGCGACGCGCTGCTGCAAGTCTACAGCGACCGGGGCTCTGAAGATAAAACGGCGTGGGCGCTCGATTCGCTGGCGCGTGCACTTAAATGGGACGAGCAACGCTTTGGCCTGGAGCTGGATCTGGACCGTTTCATGGTCGTCGCCGCCCGCGCCTTCAATATGGGAGCCATGGAAAACAAGGGGCTCAATATCTTTAATTCAGCCTATGTGCTCGCCGACCCCAATACGGCCACCGATGCAGGCTACCGCTCGATCGAATCGGTAATAGGGCACGAGTATTTTCATAACTGGACCGGCAACCGGGTTACGTGCCGCGACTGGTTCCAACTTTCATTGAAGGAAGGCCTGACCGTCTTTCGCGAACAGGAATTCTCGGCCGACATGATGGCGCAAGGTCTGTCCGCGACCGAGGCAAAAAGCGCGCGCGCAGTCAAACGCATTGACGACGTCAGCCTGCTAAGAATGGCCCAATTCCCCGAAGACGCTGGCCCGATGGCCCACCCGATTCGGCCTGAAAGCTATCAGGAAATCGGCAACTTTTACACCGCCACCGTTTACGAGAAAGGCGCGGAAGTCATCCGCATGCAACACACTCTGCTGGGGGAAACGGGGTTTCGCGCGGGAATGGATGAATATTTTCTGCGTCACGACGGCTCGGCCGTTACCTGCGACGACTTCGTCAACGCCATGGAATCCGTGTACATACGGCAAAACCCGGGCAAGGACCTGAACATCTTCCGCCGTTGGTACGCGCAAGCGGGCACCCCTCGCGTCGCCGTTGAACTACGGTACAACAAAGACAAGAAATCATGCTCAATCACCCTAAGCCAGCATTGCGACCCCGTTGGCATCGAAAAACTGCAAGAGCCGCTGCCGCTCAAAGCGCCTTTGCATATCCCTTTCGCACTAGGCTTGCTTGACCAAAAAGGAAACGCCCTGCCCATCGGCTATAACGGCAAGACGCAAGACACCGTTGTGCTTGAGCTCGTCTCGGAACAACAAACCTGGCAACTTGAAAATATTCCCGAAACACCGGTTCCATCGCTGCTGCGTAACTTTTCCGCACCGGTCGTCATTGACTACAAACACTCGGACGACGATCTGGCGCTGCTGGCGCAACACGACACCGACCCTTTCGCACGGTGGGAAGCCGGCCAGGAACTAGCCACGCGCCAGTTGCTCGCGCTGGTTCAAGCCAGCCAGACCAATCAGGCAATGGTGGTCGACGACCTTTTTATCGCCATTTGGCGCGGGCTGCTGCTGGACGCACAACTGACCCCGGCCTACCGCACCCGCGCATTGACCTTGCCGGCCGAAAAAGTGCTGCTGGAAAAGACTTCGCCCATGGACCCCCTCGCCGTGACCGAAGCCCGCAACCACCTGCGCCGTGTACTGAGCGAAGCGCTGGCTTCGTTATGGCTGAGCGCCTACCAGGATGCAAGCGATTCGTCGGCGGAATATCGCCTGGATTCGCTTTCGGCTGGCCGGCGGGCGCTGAAAAATCTGGCGCTCTCCTATCTTATGGCCGGCAAACACCCGCAAGCCGAAGCATTGGCGCTCAAGCAATATCGCCACGCAAGCAACATGACCGACCGCATGGGAAGCCTGTCGGCGCTGGTCAATTTTTCCAGCGGCGCGCAGACAGACCAGGCGTTAGGCGACTTTTACAAACAATGGCAACATGACCCTCTGGTCGTGGACAAGTGGTTTGCGGTGCAAGCCACGGCGCCGAGAACCTCGGTCGGAGCCATTCGAAAACTGATGCTCCATCCGGCTTTCACGCTGCACAATCCAAACCGCGCGCGTTCACTCATCTTCCAATTCTGCATGAATAATTTACAAGGCGTTCACACGCCCGAAGGATATGACTTCTGGGCGGAACAGGTACTTGCGCTGGACCAGTTCAACCCTGAAGTCGCCGCTCGCCTGACCCGCGCGTTCGATAACTGGGCCCGCTTCGTCCCAAGCAGCCGCAATGCTATCCGAAAAGAATTTGAACGAATCCAGAGCCAGGCAACACTGTCTCGCAATGTGGCCGAAATTGTCTCTAAAGCTTTAAAAATCTAAACTCCAGGAGCACAACTTGAAATACAAGACGCTAACCCAGTATCTGGTTGAGCAACAACGAAAAGAACAAGCTGTCTCGGCCGAGGTTCGCCTGCTGATCGAAACCGTGGCGCGCGCTTGCAAGGCCATTGGGCACACGGTAAGCAAGGGCGCGCTGGGCGATGTGCTGGGCAGTCTGGGAACTGAAAATGTTCAAGGCGAAATACAGAAAAAACTCGATGTTTTGTCGAATGAAATCCTGCTTGAAGCCAACGAGTGGGGTGGGCATCTGGCGGGCATGGCCTCTGAAGAAATGGAAACGATCCATCGGATTCCGAACCGCTATCCCAAGGGTGAATATTTATTGCTGTTCGATCCGCTTGACGGTTCGTCCAACATTGACGTCGATGTATCCATCGGAACAATTTTTTCCGTGCTGCACGCGCCGCATCATGCGTCAGGTCGCGACGTCGACGAGAAGGACTTTCTGCAAGCGGGCAATCAACAGGTGGCGGCCGGTTACGCTGTATATGGCCCTCAAAGCATGCTGATCCTGACCGTGGGCACGGGCGTGGTTGCCTTTACTCTTGATCGGGAAATGGGTTCCTGGCTACTTACAGAAGAAAACATTACCATCCCCGCGCAAACGGCGGAGTTCGCCATCAACATGTCGAACATGCGTCATTGGGAACCTCCTGTAAAACGCTATATTGACGAGTGTCTGGCGGGCGCGACAGGCCCGCTGAAAAAAGACTACAACATGCGATGGATCGCCTCGATGGTGGCCGACGTGCAT
>JBDTGB010000201.1:0-2623 GCA_039937635.1 Burkholderiaceae bacterium
CGGCGCTGCATCCGCGTTATTCGCGCTCGCAACATGAGCGCGTCATGGCTGAGCTGCTCCCCCGCCTGCGAGCCTTGACAAGGCTGGCGCGTCGCTATGACATCGGCATGAATATCGATGCCGAGGAGGCCGATCGTCTGGAAATTTCCCTTGATCTGCTGGACGCCCTGTGCTTTGACCCGGGGCTCGATGGCTGGAACGGTATCGGTATTGTTGTTCAGTCCTATCAGAAACGGGCTCCGTTCGTGATTGACTACGTGATCGACCTGGCCAAACGCAGCCGTCATCGGCTTATGGTGCGTCTGGTTAAGGGCGCTTATTGGGATACCGAGATCAAACGCGCCCAGGTTGAAGGTCTGGAAGGATATCCGGTCTACACACGCAAGGTCTATACCGATATTTCTTACCTGGCATGCGCGCGCAAGTTGCTGGGATCGCCCGAAACCATTTTTCCGCAGTTTGCCACGCATAATGCCTATACCGTGTCGGCGGTTTATCATCTGGCGGGTCAAAATTACTACCGAGGCCAATACGAGTTCCAGTGTCTGCACGGCATGGGTGAGAGTCTGTACGAAGAGATAGTTGGGCCGGTTACCGAGGGCAAGATGGATCGCCCTTGCCGTATATACGCGCCGGTTGGCACGCACGAAACATTGTTGCCTTATCTTGTGCGTCGTCTGCTGGAAAATGGCGCTAATACGTCGTTCGTAAATTTGATTGGCGACGAAAGCGTGCCCGTTGAGCATCTAGTGTCGGCTCCGGCTGACGTGGCTAGCCGCATCTCCCCGGTTGGCGCTCCGCATGAAAAAATTTCGTTGCCAAGCGAGTTGTACGCTCATGCCCACCCAGGTGGGCGAGTGAATTCGACGGGTATCGATTTGACCAACGAGCATCGCCTGGGTTCTTTGTCCGCGGCGTTGTTGGCGGGCGCCGGGAAGCCATGGCGCGCCGGGCCGATGCTGGGCGATGCATCGCTCCCATGGGATGCGGAGCGTGCCATCCCGGTGCTTAATCCGGCGGATCATCGCGATGTGGTTGGCCATGTTATCGAGGCCGATCAGGCCGATGTGGCCGCAGCCCTAAGGTGTGGCGAGAACGCTGCGCCAATCTGGCAGTCGACACCTGTCGCGGAACGGGCGCAATGCTTGCGTCGCGCGGCGCAATTGCTTGAAGAGCGGATGCAGACTCTGCTGGGACTGATCGTGCGTGAAGCGGGAAAATCCTTGCCTGATGCCATTGCGGAAGTGCGCGAAGCGGTGGATTTCTTGCGCTATTACGCGCAACAGATTGAACTGGATTTTGACAATGATGCCTATCGGCCGCTGGGCATCATTCTTTGCATTAGCCCGTGGAATTTTCCGCTGGCTATTTTCATGGGCCAGGTATCCGCAGCGCTGGCCGCGGGCAATGTCGTTTTGGCCAAGCCCGCCGAGCAGACCGCGCTGATCGCTGCTCAGGGGATCCAGGTTTTGCGGGAGGCCGGAGTGCCTCCCGACGCCATACAGTTGTTGCCCGGACGCGGCGAGATCGTGGGTGCGTCGCTGGTCGCCAGTCCGCGGGTGCGCGCTGTACTGTTTACCGGATCCACCGAAGTTGCGCGTATTATTGCCCGCGCTTTGGCCGAGCGCCTGGATGACGACGGCCGGACTATCCCCCTAATCGCCGAAACCGGCGGCCAGAATGCAATGGTGGTCGATTCGTCGGCGCTTGCGGAACAGGTGGTGTCCGACGTTCTAAGTTCCGCCTTCGGCTCGGCAGGCCAGCGTTGCTCGGCTTTGCGCGTGCTTTGTCTTCAAGAGGATAACGCCAGTCAGGTGCTGACTATGCTGCGTGGCGCCATGCGCGAGCTTAACGTTGGCAATCCGGACCACCTGTCGGTGGATGTGGGCCCTATTATCGATGACCAGGCCAAATTAAATATAGATCGTTATGTGGACGGCATGCGAGTCGCCGGCCATCATGTCGATCAAATCGAGCTATCTCCCGACACTCGTTATGGCACCTTTGTGGCGCCGACGCTTATTGAGATCGATAAGATCGGCAGTCTTAAGCGTGAAGTATTCGGACCTGTGTTGCATGTAGTGCGCTATCGGCGCGACGAGCTTGACCTATTGCTTGATGATATAAACAGCACAGGTTATGGCCTGACCTTCGGTGTGCATACGCGTATCGATGAAACGATCAAACACGTGATCTCGCGTATCAGGGCCGGCAACATGTATGTGAATCGCAATATCGTTGGCGCAGTTGTGGGCGTACAGCCTTTTGGCGGCGCAGGTTTGTCGGGCACAGGCCCCAAGGCGGGCGGTCCGTTATATTTGCGCCGCCTATTGTCAATGCAGCCCGTCAATCCACCTTCATGGGTGGATGTCTTCGCGGGATTTCCTGTAACACAGATCCTTTCAGGGCCAACCGGCGAAAGCAACACCTATCAGCTTCTGCCGCGTGGAGTAGTGCTCTGTCTGGCGGCAACGGCCATAGGCGCGCAAGCCCAGTGGTCGGCCGTTGTAAACACAGGAAATCGCGCGCTGTTTGCGGATAACCCGGCAACAACGGCATTCATTGCGGAGCTTGATGACTCGCAGCGCCGGTTTGCTGGAACAGTGCCTGAGCTGGAAATTGA
>JBDTGB010000202.1:0-2640 GCA_039937635.1 Burkholderiaceae bacterium
AGGTGGCCTGTCCCGGCGGCGAAAGCACAAAATCCACAAATAGTTGCGCTTCCGGTTGGCGATTTTCGCGACGCGTCAATGCAATGGGATACAACACCGGGATCGGCGAGGCCAGATGTTGAACGACGCTGACTCTTGTGGGCATCATCGCCGCGTCAGTGGAAAATACAAACCCCGCATCGACCTCGTCGCGGGCCACATAGTCAAGCGCCTGGCGCACATTCTGCGCTTCTATCGCTTTAGGCCGCAAAGACTCCCATACGCGCATACCCTCTAGCGCCGCTTTAGTGTAACGGCCCACAGGAACCGATGCCGGGTTGCCAAGCGTCACGCTCTTGACGTTCGCGCGAGCCAAATCCTGAACCGATCCGATTGCAAGCTTGCTGTCGGCAGGCACAATCAGCACAAGCTCGTTTCGGGCGAAGTTGATTCGGGTCGAAGCGTCGACCACATTCGCGGCAACCGCCTTGTCCATTGCCTTTTCATCGGCCGACGCAAATACATCAGCCGGCGCGCCATTAATAATCTGTTGCGCCACAACATCCGACGCGCCAAAGCTCATCTGGATTTTAGTATTGGGGTGACTGGCTTGAAATTGTTCGGCCAGCACCTTGAAGGCGTTCGTTAAGCTGGCGGCCGCTGAAACAATCACATCGGCCGCCAGCGCTTGCGGCGCCCATGCCGACATGCCCAGCATCGCGGCTATTGCAATAACCTGCTTGATCCTCATCACGATTCCATCATTGAATTCATCATCGATCCCGATCATTGTGACGTGTAGTTTTTTAATATATATAGGTATATAACGATAGTCAACCTGGCGGAAGCCAAAAAATAGCCTGCGCTGGCGCCACACTGATAGAATCGAAAGAGATATTCGGTGAAACACCGCACACCATTATTTTTCCGACACTTGTTTTGACTTTCTCTCCACCCGCTTCAATCGATTCATTTCTGGACGCTGTCTGGCTCGAAGACGGTCTGGCCGAGAACACGTTGGCCGCCTATCGCCGCGACCTTACCGCGTTCGCGCAGTGGCTTCAGACTCGGCCGAACAAGGATCTGGATCAGGTGCAAACCCTGGATATTCAGGAATGGTTTGTCGCGCGTCACGCCGCCTCCAAGGCAACGACGGCCAACCGCCGCCTGGCGGCGTTGAAGCGCTATTACTTGTGGGCCTTGCGCCAAGGAAGGGTCAGCAAGGATCCGTGCCTGACGCTGCGTGCCGCCAAACAGGCGGCGCGCTTTCCGCAAACGCTTTCCGAAGCTCAAGTCGACACACTGCTTCAAGCCCCGGACACCCATACAACACTGGGCTTGCGGGATCGCGCGATGCTTGAAACCCTGTACGCCACCGGCTTGCGGGTCACCGAACTAACCACGCTTAACGTGCTGGACGTAAGCCTGAACGAAGGCGTGGTTCGCGTCATTATGGGAAAAGGAGGCAAGGACCGCCTGGTGCCGCTTGGAGCCGAAGCCTTGTACTGGATCGATCAATACCTTAATCAGGCGCGCGTCGAATTGCTGAAACAACGCCGCTGCGACGCGCTGTTCGTCACAGCGCGAGCCGCCGCCATGACGCGCCAGTCATTCTGGTTAATCGTCAAAAAATACGCCTTCCTGGCCGATATACACATGCCCTTGTCGCCGCACGTGCTGCGCCACGCCTTTGCCACCCATTTGCTGAATCACGGCGCCGACCTGCGCGTGGTGCAGCTTCTGCTCGGGCACGCCGACATTTCCACCACCCAAATTTACACCCACGTGGCGCACGAACGACTAAAGGCGCTGCACGCCAAGCACCACCCGCGTGCCTGAAGGAGCACACATGAACAAAAGCAAACATGTTTCCGGAACCCCCGCCGTCGAGTTTCTTAAACATCACAAGATTCTCTTCGGCGAACACACCTATAACTACGTAGACCATGGCGGCGCGCTCGAAGCAGCGCAACAACTGGGTGTCGATCCCCATGCCGTGGCAAAAACCTTAATTATGGAAGACGAACACGGGCATCCGCTAATCGTTCTAATGCACGGCGACTACGACGTGTCTACCAAAAACCTGGCGCGTCAGACCGGCGCCAAAAAAATCAGTCCGTGCAAGCCCGAAGTGGCGCAAAAACATTCCGGCTATCAGGTGGGCGGAACGTCGCCGTTCGCAACACGCAAGAAAATGCCCGTCTGGGTGGAAGCAAGCCTGCTGCAATACCCTACTGTCTATTTGAACGGCGGGCAGCGCGGCTATTTGATCAGCGTGCCTTCAGAAACGTTAACCACGCTGCTCGGTGCGACACCGGTGAATGTGAGCCTACCGAAGGGTTAAAGATCACGCTATACAAAAAACGTAACGACCCCAATCGCCAGTAAAACCAGTAAAGAAACTCTACGTATGGATCCATCGTCGCTGCTCGCCATCCGCTGGTGCGCGATTGTCCCGACAGCCGTTGCCAGGAGATAAACCGGCAGTAGCGACCCGGCATGGGCCACTTGTGTCACAGTGACCGAGCCCATGAACAGCAGGGGCGTCAGCGTTGCCACAATAGCGATCCCGAAATACACAATGAATACAGACCGCAACACAGTCGGGCTGTAGTTTTTGCTGGAAAGCAGATAAAGAATGACAGGAGGCCCGCCAATCGC
>JBDTGB010000203.1:0-2025 GCA_039937635.1 Burkholderiaceae bacterium
CGAAGAACTGCAACTGGCCGGCCATGATGTCACGTTGGTGAACGGCCCCGTCCGCTACGACGGCGAAAGGCTGCCAACACGGCGTATCGCGTTGGCCGCGGGGGCGGACACGCGCGCCATTCTTGCCGACCTGGGCCTAAGCACCGCCAAAATCGATGATCTGGTCGCGCGGTGCATCGTTGCGGCTCCGCCCGACGCCGTTGCGCGGTTTAGCGCCGACGACTCTGTGAAGAGCACTCGTGAATAGCGCCATATCCACCCGCCGCCTGGCAATCGTCACCGGCGGCCGGCGCGGTATTGGACGGGCCATCGCCTATCAACTGGCCGAAGGGGGCTTCAACCTGCTTATAAACGACGTTATCGCTGACTCGGCCCTAAACGAAACACTAAGCGGCATCCGGGAACGCGGCGCGCGCGCCGAATTCGTGCACGCCGACATCGCCGACGTCGCGGGCCACGAAGCCCTGTCCAACGCCGCTTACGAACACTTCGGGCGCCTGGATGCTCTGGTCAACAACGCCGGTATCCAAGTCCGGCAGCGCGGCGATTTGCTTGACATCACGCCCGAGCGATTCGACGAAATCATGGGCGTGAATTTGCGCGGAAACTTCTTCCTGACGCAACACGTCTCGCAACGCATGCTCGACGATGGGCAGCCCACCACCGGCCGCAGCATCGTCATCCTCTCATCTTCAAACGCAGAACTCGTATCCATTGAAAAAGGCGAATACTGCGTCTCCAAAAGCGGCCTTTCAATGACCGCCAAACTATTTGCCGTACGCCTGGCGCAAGCCGGAATTGCTGTGTTCGAGATCCGCCACGGCCTGATCCGCACCGACATGACCGCCGAAGTCCGCGATAAATACGGCGCGCTGATCGACCAGGGCCTTTCGCCCATTCGGCGCTGGGGCGAACCGGAAGACATCGGCCGAACCGTCACCACGCTTGTCTCTGGCCTGATTCCCTTTGCAACGGGACTCACGGTCGATATCGATGGAGGATTGATCATCCCCCGGCTTTAGCAACATCCCACTAAAGGAGAAATGTATGAAGATGACAAAAGGTGCCCTGATGGGCGTACTACTGGGCGCGCTCATGATGGTGGTGGGCGCAACCAGCTACGCACAATCTGTGGACGACATCGTAAAAAACGGCAAAGTTCTAATTGGCGTCAATAGCGGAGCGCCACCGTTTAGTTTCGTCGACGCAAAAGGCGCGGCAATAGGCTACGACGTCGACGTTGCCAACCTGCTTGCCAAATACCTGGGCGTACCCGCCGTTATCACGGCTTATACAACGCCTGCTCGTATACCGGCGCTCCAAGCCGGCAAAGTCGATTTGGTTATTGCCACACTTTCACCCACGCCTGAACGCGCCAAAGTCGTCATGTTCACCATGCCCTACAGCACGTTCGAGCTAGTCGTTGCGGGCCCTAAGGGTGGTGCGATTAAATCGCTTGCGGACCTGGCGGGCAAAAAGGTTGCTGTCGCACGCGGCACTCCGCAAGAAGTGGCGCTAACGCGAGCCGCACCCAAAAGCACTATTTTCGCTCGCTTTGACGACGACCTGACTGCAACGCAAGCAGTGGTTTCACATCAGGCCGATGCCGTAGCCATACCGGAAACTATTTTTAAATCGGTCATAAAATCGCGGCCCGACGCCGACCTGGAAGTCAAATTCCCGTTCTTCAATCAGTTCATGTCGATTGCCGTACGCAAAGACGCGTTTGAATTGCGGCAATGGCTGAACAACACCCTGTCGTATGTCAAACAAAACGGGGAATTGGACGATTTGGCCATGAAATGGACCGGCCATAAATTGCCCGCGAACACCCCTGTGTTCTGATTTCGCGCAGTGCCTGTCTGGCCGATTTTGCGAAGTCGGCCAGATAGGGTTACACGTCATTTTTTAGGCTGGTCATGGCACTTGAATTACAGTTCGCACCGGTTTTAGCGCAAGCTCCCCTTCTGATTCAATCGTTCTGGTTAACGATCAAGTTGTCGACGGCCGCTATCTGCCTGGGCG
>JBDTGB010000204.1:0-3847 GCA_039937635.1 Burkholderiaceae bacterium
CGGGAAAACCTCGTCTGCTGCTGCACGTTCAACTCGCCCGCTGGCCAGCCTCGGAAGCTCCGCCATCGGCATCGAGCCTGCTGCGGCGAGCTTGCGCCCCAACCGCTCACTGCGTATGCCGAACACAAACTCGGCAACTAGTGCCCAGAAACCGACAACGGGGTGGCGATCATTTCACGCGATCTGGCGCGCGACGTGCAACGCAACTTACCCGGTTTCGACGATCCGCAAAGGCGCATTATCGCCGCCACGCTGCCCGGCCCGGTCGGCGACATCCGGGTGATTAGCACCTACTGCCCCAACGGCCAGGCGGTGGGCAGCGATAAATACGAGTACAAATTGAAATGGTTTGGCGTGCTCAGGGACTGGCTTCGTGAAGAATTGGGTCACCACCGACATCTTGCCATTTTGGGCGATTACAACGTGGCGCCAGCCGACGAAGACGTGCACGACCCCTCTAAATGGGTAGGCGAAGTGCTGGTTTCCGAACCCGAACGCATGGCCTTCCGGTCTCTGCTGGATCTTGGTCTGACAGACGCCTTCCGTGAATTCGAGCAAGAGAAAAAATCGTTTAGCTGGTGGGATTACCGACGGCTTGCTTTCCAGCGCAACGCCGGGCTGCGCATCGACCATGTCCTGTTATCGGAAGCGTTGCGCACGTATTGCACCGGATGCGTTATCGACAAAGAACCACGCAAAAATGAGCAACCGTCGGATCATGCGCCTGTGATCGCAACGCTAACGGCCTGAATTTGCTATTCTTGCAACCTTGCCTGCAACGAAAAAATAAAATGTCGACTAACCCTGCCTATGCCAATATCTTCATGGTGGTCGCCCCCAGCGGGGCCGGTAAATCAAGCTTGGTGAACGCCTTGCTATTGCAGGACACCTCGCTCTTTCTTTCGATCTCGTGCACCACACGCGAGCCGCGATCGGGCGAGCAGGCCAACAAACACTACCGTTTTGTCGACAAGGAAGAGTTCTTCGCCATGCGCCAAAAAAATGCGCTGCTTGAATGGGCGGAAGTGCATGGCCACTTTTACGGAACGCCGCGCGACAACATCGACCGCGCCATGCGGGAGGGTCGCGATGCCTTGCTTGAAATCGATTGGCAGGGCGCACGCCAGGTAAAGAAGTATTTTCCGCACGCCATTGGCATATTCATCTTGCCGCCATCCATCGAAGCGCTCGAAAAACGGCTCTATAGCCGTGGTCAAGACGCTCCCCAGGTAATTTCCCGCCGCCTGCTGGCGGCGGGAGGTGAAATGTCTCACGCCTCCGAGTGTCAATATGTTATTATTAATCAAGAATTTAGCGTCGCTTCAAAACAGCTTGCACAGATAGTTGCCGCAACTCGATTGCGCTACGAAACTCAGGCGATCCGCAACGCCGCACTCTTTTCCCAACTGGGCATTAGCACGACCACTGCCTAGGACTCTTGTACTTTTGTTTTAATAGGTTATTCATGGCTCGTATTACCGTCGAAGACTGTTTAGAGAAAATCCCCAACCGCTTCAACCTGACGCTAGCGGCGACGTACCGCGCCCGCGAACTTGCGCAAGGCCACGAAGCGCGACTCGAAACCAAAGACAAACCAACGGTCACAGCACTGCGCGAAATCGCCGCCGGGGTAACCGGCCTGGAAATGCTGCGCAAGGTGCCGACTTAATAAAGTGCGGGTAAGCCGTGGCATTTTCCGGCCTCCGTGGGGCCTCGTCCGGGCTCCTGGCAGTTTTAAAAAAAGGCTCGCACCTGCGACGGCGGAAACGTCCCCAGGCGGCCCCTCCTCTAGCCGCCGAAAATAGCCGCAACACCATAGCGTCGCTGGCGCCGCTAACGAAAATTATCAGCCTGTACCTCGATTCCAAAGAGGTCGTGCGCGTCAAAGAGGCGTATCGGTTTTCAGACCGGGCCCATCTGGGCCAGTTTCGCGCCAGTGGCGAACCCTACATTTCGCATCCCATCGCCGTCACCGAAATCTGCGCGGGCTGGAAGCTTGACGCCGATTCCTTGATGGCCGCGCTGCTGCATGATGTCATGGAAGATCAGGGCATCGCTAAACAAGAGCTGGCGGAAAAATTCGGCGCCGACGTGGCTGAAATCGTCGATGGCCTGTCAAAATTGGATCGGCTGGAATTCGAAACCAAAGCGGAACAGCAGGCGGAAAGCTTTCGCAAAATGCTGCTGGCAATGGCGCGCGACGTACGCGTTATTCTCATCAAGCTGGCGGACCGCTTGCACAATATGCGCACGCTCGACGCCGTCGACCCCGAAAAGCGCCGTCGCGTCGCCCATGAGACTCTGGACATCTACACGCCTATCGCGCACCGGCTGGGACTGAATGCCGTTTTTCGCGAACTGCAGGATCTTTGCTTTCACGCCATACACCCCAATCGCTATCAAGTGCTGTACAAAGCCATGATGGCCGCGCGCGGCAATCGGCGCGAAGCCTTAAGCAAGATCACCGAGTCCGTGCAAGTGGCGTTACCGGCTGCGGGCATCGAAGCCGAAGTCAGCGGCCGCGAGAAATCCTTATACAGCATTTACACGAAAATGGCAGACCAGAAAAAATCATTTTCAGACGTGCTGGATATCTACGGCTTTCGAGTCATCGTGCACACATTGCCCGAGTGCTATCTGGCTTTGGGCACTCTGCACCAGTTATACCGCCCGGTGCCAGGCAAATTCAAAGACTATATCGCCATCCCCAAAGTCAATGGCTATCAGTCTTTGCACACAACCTTGGTGGGCCCTTACGGCACCCCTGTCGAATTTCAGTTTCGCACCCACGAAATGGATCACGTTGCTGAAGAAGGCGTCGCTTCCCACTGGCTCTACAAAGACGACGCCAATAGTCTGAATAATTTACAAAAACGAACCCATCAATGGCTGCAATCTTTGCTGGATATACAAAGCCAGACCGGCGACTCAGGCGAATTCCTGGAACACATTAAAGTCGATCTATTCCCCGACGCAGTCTACGTATTCACGCCGCAAGGGAAAATTCTATCGCTGCCTCGCGGCGCCACTCCTGTTGATTTTGCCTACAACATCCATACCGACGTGGGCAACCACGCGGTGGCCGCCAAGATCAACGGCGAGTTCGCGCCATTGCGAACTGAATTAAAAAGCGGGGACGCCGTCGAAATAATCGCGTCGCCCGCATCGCGCCCTAGCGCGCAATGGCTCAATTACGTTCGCACCGGGCGAGCACGCTCGGAAATACGCCACTATCTGCGCACCGTTAAATACGAGGAATCGGTGGCTTTCGGCCAACGCCTGCTGGATCAGGCCTTCGACGAAATCCACCTGCCGCATCCCGATCCCGACGACGCTGAATGGGATAAGCTTGCAAAAAGCTCGGGCGCCGCCTCGCGCAGCGAGATCCTGGCCGATATAGGTCTTGGGAAGCGGCTGGCCGCCGTCGTGGCGCGAAGGTTCGGGCCCGAAAACGGGATCCTCGCCACCACTGCCGCCGCCGTGGACGAAATTACTTCCGCCGCGAACACGCCGATTTTCATCCAAGGCAACGAAGGCCAGGCTGTTCAACTGGCGCCCTGCTGCGGCCCACTGCCCGGCGACGCGATTATCGGCGGCATCCGCCTGGGTTATGGCTTGGTCGTGCATATGGAAGAATGTGCCGTCGCGCAACGCCAGCGGGCGCGCGAACCCGAGCGCTGGATGCCGGTCATGTGGGACACCACCACGGCGCGGCATCTTTCGACCCGGCTTGACGTCACCGTTATTAACGAGCGCGGCGTGTTGGGCCGCGTGGCCGCCGAAGTAACAGAAGCGGACTCCAATATCATTCACCTGACCATGCAGGACGACGTTGCCGCGACGGCGC
>JBDTGB010000205.1:0-10343 GCA_039937635.1 Burkholderiaceae bacterium
AATGCCGCATTGTTTCGAAACGTGCACGACTCTAAACAGCAACACAGCACATGGCAAATGTGAGAGACAAACGCAAACACCAAACACCAGAACGTGAGACCTACTGCAAATCCAAATGCCAATGAGCAAGAACATCTTGGTCTGCAGCGCATTCATCAGCTCAGGCTGACGAGCGGAAGCTTCCAGATATTTGCTCCCCATAACACCAATACCAACGCAAGCCCCTAAAGCACCGAGACCAATAATAAGACCGCAAGCAAGAGCAACGAAAGCAACGTTGGTCATGAGAACTCCTTGGTTAAAAACCTTGTAATCAAAAAGTTAAAGAAAACTACCTATTTGCAAGAACAACCTTGCGTCCCGGCTGGATAAACCCACCCAAGCCGGAAATTATCAATGACTTTCCTGAGACAGACCCACATACACCAGGGCCAGCATCATGAAAATATACGCCTGCAACAATACAATCAGGACGTGGAATATAGCCCACACCGATCCTGCAATAATATGACCCAAGCCCAAACTGAGGCTCATGCCATTAAATCCGGTCCATGCTCCGCCCAATAGGGCAACCAGCAGGAAAATGAGTTCGCCCGCAAACATATTGCCGAATAGCCGCAAGGCCAAGGACACGGTTTTGGCGACGTATTCGATAATGTTCAGTAAAAGGTTGAACGGCATAAGCAGCAAGCCGGCGATGCCATGCGCGTGAAACGGCGCCACCAGCAGCTCTTTAACAAACCCGATGGGGTTCTTCACTTTGATGCCGTAATACAAGGTCAGAACCAGCACGCCTAACGCCATGCCCATGGGCACGTTCAAATCGGCGGTCGGCAATATGCGATGGTAATAAAGGATATCGTCGTGCGATGCGCCCAAGCCGGTAGCCCGAAATATCTGGCTTAGAAAATCGACCGGCACCAGATCCAGCGCGTTCATCAGCGAAATCCACAAGAATATGGTAAGCGCCAGCGGCGCCATGAAACGGCGCGAAACTTCGTTGGAAATAATACCTTTCGCTTCGTCTTCAACCCAGCCAACCAGCATTTCCACGGCCATTTGGAAGCGACCCGGCACGGCGGTGGTGGCGGATCTTGCGGCTCGCCACAGTATGTAGACTATGACCACCCCTGTCAAAACCGACCAGAACACCGAGTCGTAATTGACAATGTTGAAGTTAATGATGTCAGCCTGATTAACGCCCGAACTGTTTAAATGAACCAGGTGGTGCTGTATGTACTCGGACTGTGGCGAAATTTCACTAGCGGCAGCCATCGGAACCCTTATCTCGTTAACCCGCGCTCAGGCGCAAGCCCTATGAATTTAAATCAATCGCTACGGCAGCTTGTGAAACACAAGCAACAACACATAGCCCTTCAACGCGCACAACAACCCAAACAACAAGGCTGGCCACACCAAGAACTCGCGCCCGTAATATGCGGCTAAACCCAACAGCACTATCGCCGAGCCAAGCTTGAACGCTTCGCCCAAAAAGAAAGCAAGCGGGTTCACCTTTCGGCGACCCAACAGGCCCGCCAACAATCGAAGCGCGAACAGTGTGTTGGGCACAAGATAGGCCGCCGCCCCTATCAAGGCGGAAGCCCCTGCGGCAGAACCTGCCGCAATCCAAGAAATCAATCCCGCCAATAAACCCATAACAGCTTGGGCAACCAAGGCTCGGATTATACCTCTGCCGGCCGTGGTATCCAAAGCGGCAAGCGTAGCTGCGCTTAGTTCTGGCTTGGGTTCCAACTGACTATCTGTTTCAGCTTGCGTTTCAGCCTTCACGTGTTTGCACTACCCGCGTCAAACCGCAAGAGTATAACTTTATTTTTTCACAGTAAGCAAATTGTCAGCAGCCGCACCAGGTTGACCTAACGGTTTTTAAATACAGGCTTGCGCTTCTCGGCGAACGCGCTCATGCCTTCTTTTTGATCCTCGGTTGCAAACAAGGCATGAAAATTGCGGCGCTCGAACATCAGCGACTCGTTCAAAGGCGACTCGTAGGCGCGGTTAACGCATTCCTTGGCCATCAAAACGGAAGGCAGGGACATCGACGCGATGATGGTGGCCGCCTCGAGCGCCTCATCAAGCAAACGCTCGAGCGGCACAACCCGGGAAACCAGACCGGCGCGCTCGGCTTCGCTGGCGTCCATCAAACGGGCCGTCAGAACCAGATCCATTGCCTTGGCCTTGCTGATGGCGCGCGGCAAGCGCTGAGTCCCGCCCGCGCCGGGGATAACGCCCAGCTTGATTTCGGGCTGGCCGAAGCGCGCATTTTCAGCGGCGATAATAAAGTCGCACAGCATAGCCAGTTCACAGCCACCGCCCAAGGCATACCCTGCCACCGCGGCAATAATAGGCTTGCGAATATTCTTCAGCGAATCCCAGGTCGCCAGATAATCGCCGCGATACACGTCCATATACGACCAATTTTTCATGGCGCCAATATCAGCACCGGCCGCAAAGGCCTTTTCGTTGCCAGTCAACACGATGGCGCCGATAGCGTCATCAGCATCAAACGCCTGCAACGCGGTCTTCAGTTCATCAATCAACGCATCGTTAAGCGCATTCAAGACTTTGGGACGATTAAGCGTCAGCCAACCCACCCGGCCGCGAGTTTCGACTTTTACCAGTGGCGCATTCATGTTGCCTCCGTCGCACAGTAATATGGTGGAATGAAAACAGAGCCCATACTTTACAGCCTAACGCCATTTGATCCCGCCGGCCACCGATTTATGCTGCGGCTAACGATTCGCACACCTGATCCAGCGGGACAAGAACTGACATTGCCCGCCTGGATTCCCGGCAGCTACCTGATACGAGACTTCTCGCGCCAAATCGAAACGATCCACGCCACGCGCAACAAGCAATTGATTTCAATCGAAAAAACAGGGAATAATACGTGGCGTTGCGCCCCATGCGCGGGTCCGTTAATCATCGAATACGTCGTATACGCGTGGGACCTTTCCGTGCGTGGCGCCCATCTGGATGAATCGCATGGTTTTTTTAATGGCGCCAGCGTTTTCTTATGCCCGAGCGGCTGTGAAGCCAACCCATGCCATGTCGAACTATGCCGCCCGCCGCACGACCGCAACTGGAAGGTTTACACCAGCCTGCCCGAAGCTCAAGGGCTCACACAAGCCGCAAAACGGCATGGCTTCGGGGTTTATGCCGCGCCCAATTATGACGCGCTGATCGACTTTCCTGTCGAAATGGGCACTCCGCAAATCGTTCGCTTTAATGTACACGGAGCCGAGCACGAAATAGTCTTTACAGGCGTAATTCCCAATCTGGATATAAAGCGAATCGCCGCCGATACAAAAAAAATATGCGCCACTCAGATCGAGCTATTCGAACCCATCAGTAGAAAGGCGCCGTTTCTGGACTCGTCCAACCGCTATGTATTCTTGACCACTATTACGGGCGACGGCTACGGCGGCCTTGAGCACCGAGCCTCGTGCGCGCTGATAGCATCGCGCCACGATCTGCCCACCGTTGGGAATGAACCCACTGAAGGCTACCAAACCTTCCTGGGACTGATCAGCCACGAGTATTTCCATACGTGGAACGTCAAGCGAATCAAGCCGGCGGCTTTTGCTCCTTACGATTTAAGCCGTGAAAATCACACACGGCTGCTTTGGGTATTCGAAGGCTTCACCTCGTATTACGACGACCTGATGCTGTTGCGCTCGGGCACGATTGCGCACCCCGATTATCTGCGACTGCTGGGTAAAGCAGTCAGCAACGTGCGCCGCGCACCGGGACGGCACAAACAAACCATTGCTGAAAGCTCATTCGACGCCTGGACGCGGTACTACAAGCAAGATGAAAATTCGCCCAATGCGCTGGTTAGCTACTACACCAAGGGGACGCTGGTCGCGTTAGGCCTGGACCTTGTAATACGCCAGGCAACAGCCCACACCAGGTCATTGGACGATGTCATGCGTTTATTGTGGGGCCGGTATGGGCGCGATTTCTATTCACTCCACAAAACAGGCGTGCCCGAAAACGCCGTGACCGCGCTTATCCACGAAGCCACCGGCGTGGATGTGTCCGATTTCATCAAGCGCCACGTCAACGGATACGAAGATGTGCCGCTTGAGGCGCTGCTGGCCGAACAAGGCTTGACGATTAAATGGAAACCCGTGTCGCACGCGCCATCGCTGGACGTGCGCACACGCATGGCGCAAGGCGAAGTCCAACTTGCCACCGTGTACGAAGGCGGCGCAGCGCACCAGGCGGGGTTGTCGGCGGGCGATAGTCTTGTCGCCATTGACGGGTTGCGCATCGCCGCCAGCGACGGCCTTGATCGCCTGCTGAAAGCCTATCGAGCCGGCGACAAAGCAACGGTTACCGTGTTTCGCCGCGACGAATTGCGCCGCTTCATCGTCACGCTAGCGGCCGCGCCAGCAACAGAGTGCCAAATCGAGCCGATCTAAACGAACGCTACGCGCCACGCGCCTCGATCCGCGCCTGTATGGCTTTGGCGGCG
Source organism: Burkholderiaceae bacterium (assembly GCA_039937635.1). Classification (GTDB taxonomy): domain Bacteria; phylum Pseudomonadota; class Gammaproteobacteria; order Burkholderiales; family Burkholderiaceae_B; genus JBDTGB01. Next base: position 4,496 of record JBDTGB010000205.1, read on the forward strand.
GCCACCCCGTCGGCCAGCGCCGTAACCACGCACGGATGCTGGCGCTGCGCGACTTCGCCAATGGCGTAAACACCCTCGCAACTGGTTTCCGCGGTATCGGTTCTAGTGGCAATAAAACCCTGGTTCGTGCGCTGCAATGCCAACCCATCGGCTAAACCCACGCAAGGCTCCCAACCATAAAACACCAAAATGACATCGTAGCCCTGATCATTAACCGTCCGCGCCGCGACGTCCACCCGATAGTCTCCCAAGAAAATATTGCTTGCCGCCACCTGACGCACAAACTGCTGCTGCGCGCGAATGGTTCGGGCATAGATCCGTACGCTCAGCGCGCCCTGGTTGATGGCAAAAAGCGCATTTTCAAAGGCGTTATCGCCGCCCCCTAAAATGGCCACCCGTTTTCGCTGAAAATCATAGGCCACGATGTCTTCACCGGGTCCAACCAGAACGCAACCGGCATCAAGCTCCGTCACCGAACCGTCGGCCAGTTCAGGCAACGTGCGCGCTTTGACGCCAGTGGCCAACACCACGCGCCGCGCGTGCAAGACATCATTGCCGTCTTCGCGCGTGACAGCAAATGTCTGGCCAACCCGTTGGATCTGTCCAACCCGATACAAAAGCCGCGCGGGTGCGCCCGCTTGTTCCAGGCTCAACGCCAGGTTTTCGGCCACCTGGGCGCCAGCCACCCCTGGCAGCGCCGCATTCCATTCATCGTAAAACGGATTCAGACGGCACAGCCCGCCGACATGCGCTTCCGCTTCCAGCAGCAGCGACGAAAAGCCCAAACGGGCCAGCCACACAGCACAGGAAACCCCCGCTGGGCCGCCGCCGATAATAATGGCATCAAACACCTTACCCTCCCAACCCGACAAGGTTCCATCGCAGCCCACCATGCCGTGGCGCTATCGCACTACAATTCAAGCTCTTTGATAAGGTTAACGTCATGCTCACTCGCCGTATCTTTTTTTCTCAGCTTGCGCTGGATGCCCGCATCGGTATTTTGGAACATGAATTACGCGCGACGCAGCCGCTGCATATCGACGCCGAGATCGACGTCGACGTCACCCAGAAAGTCCACGACCAAAACATACAAACCGTTCTCGATTACCGATTACTGCGCGAAGCGATAGTCCACGAGTGTACGCAAAGTCACGTAAATCTGCTGGAAACGCTGACAGAACGAGTGGTCGATCGCCTGTTGCGCGAGTTCTCCGAAATTTCCCAGATCAAGATCCGCATCAGCAAACCACTGGCCTTTTCGGACTGTGCCGCCGTGGGCATTGAAATACAACGCAGCCGCTAATCCATTCCCGCCCAGTGCGGGCCCGGAACGTGGACGCCGAACAGCTCGAGCACCCGCGCCACCGTGTGCTCCACCATTTCGTCGATGCTGCCCGGATGATGATAAAACGCCGGCAAGGGCGGGAAGATGATTCCCCCCATCTCGGTGACAGCAATCATATTGCGCAAATGAGCCAGATTCAGCGGCGTTTCGCGCACCATCATAACCAGGGGGCGGCGTTCTTTAAGCGTAACGTCGGCCGCGCGGGTGATCAGGTTATCGGACAGGCCGTGAGCCACAGCCGCCAACGTGCGCATTGAACACGGCGCCACCACCATACCCATGGTGGTGAAACTGCCGCTGGCCAAAACAGAACCAACATCCCGGAAACTGTAAGCTTCATCAGCCAACGCAAGCACATCGTGGCGCGTCAGCCCAAGCTCTTGCTGGATCGTCAGCATGCCGGGCGGTGAAATCACCAGATGTGTTTCAACGTCGGGAACACCACGCAACGCATATAACAGGCGTACGGCATACGTGGCGCCGGTTGCGCCGGTTATTCCAATAACAAACCGGCGGCTTGTCGCCACTTAAAGCGCGCCAGCAGCTTTAAGTGTTGTGGCCAGTTCGCCGCTATCGTGCATCTCGGCAACAATATCGGAGCCGCCGACGAATTCGCCCGCCACAAACAATTGTGGCACGGTTGGCCAATTGGAATATTCCTTGATGCCCTGGCGTACATCGTCGTCATCCAGCACATTGACGGTCACCAGCTTGGTCACGCCGACCGCCTTTAAAATCTGGATGGCCTGCCCCGAAAAGCCGCATTGCGGGAACTCCGCCGTACCCTTCATGAACAACACCACAGGATTCGCCTTCACTGTCTCACGAATGAAATCTTGAACTTCGCTCATAACGCTCTCGTTTCCAAAAAATTATAAATACCCGCCAGAAATTCGCTCGATGCCGGCTAAATCTGGCAAGCTTGTAACCTGCCTGAAGCAGGCCTGCCGCAAAAGATTACGGACCGCTTGCGCCTGATCCCATCCATGTTCGACCCACAAAACACCACCCGGGTTCAACCGGGCCGACGCGCCTTCCACTATAACGCGCAACGCGTCCAAACCATCAGCGCCATCCGTTAAAGCACATTCAGGCTCAAAACGCAGATCGCCCTGTGCAAGATGGGGGTCATTTGCCGCAATGTAAGGCGGGTTGGACACAATAAGGTCAAAACCAGGTTGATCCAATAAACTATCGTACCAATTGCCAAAAAAAAATTCGACTCGAATCGACAAATCCGCCGCATTTTGCCGTGCCACATCAAGCGCCTGCTGGCTTATGTCGGTAGCCACCATTATCGCGTCCGGACGGGCCAGCGCAATCGAAATGGCCACTGCGCCACTACCCGTCCCCAAATCCAGAACCCGTGGCGCGTCCAGCGACTGCAAATGTTGCACGGCCGTTTCAACCAGCAACTCCGTTTCGGGGCGTGGAATAAGCACGGCGGGCGTCACCACAAACCGATGACTCATGAATTCGCGATAGCCCACCAAATACGCCATCGGCTCGCCCGCCAGACGTCGCTCCAGCAAACGCCGGTAATCGGTCACCGCGCGGGATGGCAGGGGATCGGTATCGTGCGCAATCAGCCAGACCCGAGGCGCCTGCAAAACATGCCGCAACAACATTTGCGCCTCGGATCTGGGCAGATCGTTGGCCGCCAGTAAATACCGTACGCAATCCATAACAATGCGCCTACGCGTCGCCCAGCGCCGCCAGCAATTCGGCCTGATGCTCGGCCAGCAAGGCACTGGTCAACTCATCAAGGTCGCCTTCCATGATTTGCTGCAACTTGTACAACGTCAGGTTGATGCGATGATCGGTCACACGCCCCTGCGGATAGTTATACGTGCGTATCCGTTCAGAGCGATCGCCCGACCCAACCAGGCTCTTGCGTTGCGCCGCCTCTTTATTGTGGCGCTCCTGCTGCTGCTTGTTCTTCAAGCGCGCTGCAAGCACTTGCATGGCCTGGTCTTTATTGCGGTGCTGCGAACGGTCATCCTGACACTCCACCACCAAGCCCGTCGGCAAATGCGTAATGCGCACCGCCGAATCCGTTTTATTAATGTGCTGGCCGCCGGCACCGCTGGCCCGAAACGTATCAATGCGCAAATCAGCGGGATTAATCACTATATCCGTTTGCGGGTCGGCTTCGGGCAAAATCGCCACCGTGCACGCCGAGGTATGAATTCGTCCCTGTGTTTCGGTTTCAGGCACCCGTTGCACCCGGTGCGCGCCAGACTCGAATTTCAACCGGCCATACACGCCGTCTCCTTCAACGCGCGCAATAACCTCTTTATAGCCGCCGATCTCGGCCTCGCTGGCCGATGTCAGTTCAACGCGCCAGCCCTGATGCTCGGCGTAACGGCTATACATCCGCAGCAAATCGCCCGCAAACAGGCCGCTTTCATCGCCGCCCGTTCCCGCCCGAATTTCCAGAAAAACGCTGCGGCTGTCGTCGGGGTCGCGCGGCAACAACAGAATCTGTATATCACCAGCCAGCTTGTCGAGCTTTTCCTTGTCCAACTGAAGCTCTTCTTCAACCATCGCCTTCAGTTCAGGATCGCCCATCATTTCCTGAACCTGCGCAATGTCCGATTCGGTCGCACTATAGGCGGCAAACACGGCAACGACAGGCTCAAGCTCCGCGCGTTCGCGCGTCAGCTTGCGATAACGATTCATATCGCCGGCGATATCGGGCTCGGACAGCAGCGCATCGATTTCAATCAAACGGTGAGCAAGCTGCTCCAAGCGGTCACGTATGGAACTTTTCATAAATTCGGGAAATGGGTGGTCTGGCTAGATTAAGAAAACGCGCGCTATGGTGAACCGAGACCGTCGCTAATGACGGCGGTTTGCACCAGGCAGCAAACGCGGCAGCAGATTCAGCCACTGCTCGCGTTCAGCGTCTTCGCTGCGGTTCAATGCCGCCAGCGGACCATCCATATACTTTTGCGTCAGACCATGCGCCAGTTGTTCGATGACCCGCTCGGGCGATTCGCCGCGCGCAAGCAAGCGCCGTGCGCGTTCAAGCTCGCTTTCGCGCACCCGGTCAGCCGCATGCTGGTAATCGATAATCGCCGGCACAATTTCGCGATTTTGCAACCAGTGCATAAAATTGTGCACCCGCGTTTCAATAATCGCTTCGGCCTGCACGACTGCAGCGCGACGCGCATCCGTACCGCTTTGCACCATGCGACCCAGGTCGTCGACCGAATACAGATACACGTCGGCCAAACGCCCAACTTCGGCTTCGATATCGCGCGGCACCGCCAAATCAATCATGACCATGGGCCGGTGACGGCGCGCAAGCGTAACCCGTTCGACCATCCCAAGGCCCAAGATGGGCAAGGTGCTTGCCGTACAGGAAACAATCACGTCAAAACCGGCCAGCTTGTCCGGAATGTCGGACAGCTTCATTGTTTTCGCCGTAAAACGCGACGCCAGCACCTGCGCGCGTTCCAGTGTCCTGTTAGCCACCACCATTTGCCTTGGTTTCAGCGCGGCAAAGTGCGTGGCGCAAAGCTCAATCATTTCGCCCGCGCCAATAAAAAGGACGCTGGCCTGCGACAAATCACCAAAAACCCGCTCAGCCAAATGCACCGCCGCCGCAGCCATCGACACAGAATGCGCGCCTATAGCCGTTTGCGAGCGCACCTCTTTGGCCACCGAGAACGTTCGTTGAAACAACTGATGCAATAAAGTGCCTAGCGCGCCCGCCTGGTCGGCGGCACGCACCGCCTGCTTCATCTGCCCCAGAATTTGCGGTTCACCCAACACCATCGAATCCAGCCCGCTGGCCACGCGAAACGTGTGACGCACAGCATCGTTCTGTTGATATTGATAAAGATGCGGCTTCAGCGCCCCCGCTTCCAGCCGATTAATTTCAGCCATCCACGCCGGCAACCGGTCGGATACCTGCGGCTCGGCCGCACAATATATTTCCGTGCGATTACAGGTGGACAGAATGGCGGCTTCTTTAACCGACGAACCAAACGCCGATCGCAAGCCGTCCAGCGCGGGCCGAAGCAAATCAAGCGGCATCGACACGCGTTCCCGCACCGAAACCGGGGCAGAAACATGATTCAAGCCGAAGGTTAAAACGTCAACAGACATGTGGTTCAGTAAATATTGAAGTAAAAACTTACTTCAAACAACTCGTGATTATAGCCCCGCTTGCCTATTTGCAATTACTTTGGCAGCCCTATGAAAACGGCGCCACATAGAGCGAGTAACTTCATTTTCGTGTATGATTTCGCCTTCTGCAAGGCCTGGTAGCTCAGTCGGTAGAGCAGAGGATTGAAAATCCTTGTGTCGGTGGTTCGATTCCGCCCCAGGCCACCAATAGATGATCAGTAAAGTCAAACACTTAGCCCCGCACACCCTGCTGGGCTTTTTGTTTGTCTGTCACTTTTCTGTCAATCCTATTGGTGGCCGGGTGCGCTTGACTGCGGTGTAGCAGCCTATTTGTAACTGCTTCGACGTTTTCTTGCGCTTTTTACC
>JBDTGB010000206.1:0-2841 GCA_039937635.1 Burkholderiaceae bacterium
AAATTATTTCTACCCCGACTTGCCGAAAAATTATCAAATCACTCAGTACGAGATACCTGTCGTGCTGGGCGGCACGCTTAATTTTTTTGTGGGCGACAAAGAAAAAACGATCAATCTCACACGCGCCCACCTCGAAGAAGACGCGGGCAAATCCCTGCACGAAAACTTCCGCGGTCCGCATGGCGAACCATCGACGGGAATCGACCTTAACCGCGCCGGCACGCCCTTGCTGGAAATCGTCTCCGAGCCGGAAATGCGCTCGGCCGCCGAAGCGGTGGCCTACGCACGCACCTTGCATAGCCTGGTCGTCTGGCTGGGCATCTGCGATGGCAACATGCAAGAGGGGTCGTTTCGCTTCGACGCCAATGTATCGGTGCGTCCCAAAGGGCAGGTCGAATTCGGCACCCGCAGCGAATGTAAAAACCTGAACTCATTCCGCTATCTCGAGCGCGCGATTTCCTACGAAGTCCAACGCCAGATCGAACTGATTGAAGACGGCGGCACGGTGTTGCAGGAAACACGCTTGTACGATTCGGATCGCGACGAAACACGCAGCATGCGCTCCAAGGAAGACGCTGACGACTATCGCTACTTTCCCGATCCCGACCTGCCTCCGCTGATCATCGCACCAGAATGGATTGAACAGGTCAGGGCCGAAATGCCCGAATTACCGGCGCATAAGCGCGCACGCTTCGAAAGCGAGCTTGGCCTGACCGGCTATGACGCGGCTCAGCTCACGATGGACCGCGCCGTTTCCTCATATTTCGAAGAGCTTGCCGCGCAGTTGCCGAAAAACCAGGCAAAGCTCGCCGCCAACTGGGTCCTGGGCGAGCTTTCCGCCGCGCTGAACCAGGGCGAACTCAACATTGGCAAAAGCCCTGTTGCGTCGAAACAATTAGCCGCGCTGATCGCACGCATCATTGACGGCACGGTCTCCAACAAAATGGCGCGCGATGTGTTTGCCGCCATGTGGTCGGGCGAAAACGGTGGCGACCCCGACGCCATCATCGCGGCCCGCGGCCTGAAACAAATCAGCGATAGCGATTCCATCAACGCCATGATTGATCAGGTGCTGGCGGCGCAGCCAACCATCGTCCAGGACTACCATGCCGGGAAACAAAAGGCATTCAACTCGCTGGTCGGGCAAGTAATGAAAGCCGCCAAGGGTAAAGCCAACCCGCAACAGGTCAACGAACTGCTTAAACAAAAGCTGGGTTAAACGCCATACCTGTCGCGGTAAGCGGCAACAGCTTCGCGGTGCATCGCCAGTTGATCGTCATCGCTTAGCAGCGCCATGATGTCGTCCAACGATGCAATGCTGATTACGGGAATGCCATACACCCTGGCCACTTCCCGCACGGCCGAATCCTCTGACAACGCGCCTTCGGCGCCGGCGCGTTCCATGCGATCCAGCGCAATCAACACCGCGACGGGCTGGGCGCCCGCCTGACGGATCAGTTCGACCGATTCGCGCACCGATGTCCCGGCCGTAATCACGTCGTCAATAATCACAACTTTGCCTTGCAATGGCGCCCCCACCAATCGGCCGCCCTCGCCATGATCCTTGGCTTCTTTGCGGTTAAACGCAAACGGGATATCCCGTTCCGCCATAGCCGGATGATTAACCAACGCCACCGCCGTCGCCGTCGCCAGCGGAATGCCCTTGTAGGCCGGACCAAACAGCATGTCGAAGGCGAGGTTCGAATCCACCAGCGCCTGGGCGTAGAACGCACCCAAACGGCCCACGGACAATCCCGAATTGAACAGCCCCGCATTAAAAAAATAGGGGCTCAGACGCCCCGATTTGACCTTGAACTGGCCAAAACGCAGCACTCCGTGACGCAAGGAAAAACGGACGAAGTCAGTACGGGTATGAACGGGATCGGCCATGATGCGGTCAGCTAAAATTGAAAACGCCATTATCGTTCATAACCATTCGGCCCGCCTCGGCCAGCCCTGCTACACTGGATGCTCTCTTCCGCTGGCATACCTCTTCATTGTGACCACAAACTCCTTTTCCAGCCTCCCCCTGACGCCAGCCACGCTCGATAACCTGACCAGCCTGGGTTACGACGAGATGACCCCAATACAAGCGCAAAGCCTGCCGGCAATTCTGGCCGGCCGGGATCTGATTGCCCGGGCAAAAACGGGCAGTGGCAAAACCGCCGCTTTCGGGCTGGGCATACTTCAGAAGCTGAATCCGGCCGTTTTTTCCACTCAGGCTCTCGTGCTCTGCCCCACGCGCGAGCTGGCCGAACAGGTTGCCAACGAATTGCGCCGCCTGGCGCGCGCCATCGGCAATGTGAAAGTCCTGACCGTGTGCGGCGGCACGCCCATCAAGCCGCAAATTGAATCACTGCGTAGTGGCGCTCCCGTCCTCGTAGGCACGCCCGGAAGGTTGCTCGATCATATCGAGCGCGGCAGCGTGGATTTATCGTCCATCGGCGTCCTGGTGCTGGACGAAGCGGACCGAATGGTCGACATGGGTTTTCACGACGATATCGTCAATGTCGTGAAAACCTGCCCAACCAAGCGACAAACCCTGTTGTTTTCAGCCACATACCCAGAAAATATTCGCAAATCCAGCGCGCGATTTCTGAATAAGCCGCTTGAAGTCAAGCTCGAATTCGTACACGACGCCAGTGAAATCGAACAACACTTTTACGAAATTACGCCCGAAGGCCGCAACGCGGCGGTAATCCGGTTGCTGGCGCATTTCAGACCCGTCTCCACGCTGGCATTTTGTAACACCAAAGCACAATGCGAGCTACTGGCCAACGATCTGTACGCCTACGGCTTCAGCACCCTGGCGCTGCATGGCGACCTGGAGCAACGCGAACG
>JBDTGB010000207.1:0-6506 GCA_039937635.1 Burkholderiaceae bacterium
CGCTGGACTGCACCGTCAAGGCAAGTGTCGCCGCGAACAAAGCAGGCACCGACGCCATGCCGAATAAAGTCGGGCCATAAAAACAAACACCCATCAAGACTAGCAAAGGTGTTCCCTGAATAAGCTGTATATATGTGGAAGCGGAACTACGCACCGCCTTGATGGGCGATATACGCGACAGCGCCACCACCAGACCAAGCAGGCCGGCAAAAAAGAACGTGAGGCAAGACAATACGATCGTACCCCAGGCGCCCTGAATTAAGTAACTCAACTGGGCTGAGTTTATCATAAGCCGCCTCCTTACAAGGATGTGCCGAGTTTTCGGCGGCGGACGAACGTCAATTGGCTTACCACCCAGAAAAACGCCCTGACAATGGCTGACAAGACCAGGTAAATGACCCATATGACAATAAACACCTCGAAATTCCGAAATGTATTGGCCTGTACCTGATTCGAAACGCCAAACAACTCGTTGGCCCCGACAGCCGACAAAATACTGGTCGCCAACATCAACAATACATACTGACTTGTTAGTGCGGGATAAACGCGTTCGACGGCGGGCCGGATAATAATGTGCCAATAGACCTGAGCGGGTGACAGGCCCAGGCACTGCGCCGCCTCAAGTTGGCCCTTGTGTATCGACTCGATGCCAGCGCGGACAATTTCACAGGTATACGCGCCAATATTGATCACCAGCGCCAATATGGCGCCCACCATTATCGGCATCTTCAAACCAATACTGGACATGCCGAATATGAGAAAGTAGCTTTGAATCAGCAACGGCGTATTGCGAATAAATTCGACATAAGCCCCTACCACATGGCGCAACCAGACCGGCCCGCCATTCCGGGCGATCGCGCAGCCCAGTCCCAAGGCAAAGCCCATCAAAGTTGCCCAAAACGCCATCTGCAAAGTAACCCACGCTCCATCCAGGAAAGCGGGCCAATAAGAAAGAACGCTTTGAAAATCAAATTCGTAACCCACGGCATTCCTTGAAGTTTCGATGTCATCAAGAACGCAATAGCCTCAAAAACATTTGAGCGGCCTATTCCACTTTTTTATTTGGAGTGCGGCCAGACAGGCGCGTAGCGTTCCCGGTACAGATTATGCTGCGGCTCAAGACGGGAAAACATGAATATAGGGTAAATACCCCCCCCCCGATCATCCCATGGGTCGGACGATCAAACGCACGCGCGAGTGGGGAGAGCTAGCTGAGGATCAGCGGCGATGCAGCGGTTCTTTTATGGTGTGGGAATCCAGCCGGTTCCAACCCAGCGTCGCGCCGCAGGAAACGGCCGTATATACGGCCTGATTTCTATTGTGCGCGCCCAGCCGCTGATAAAGCGTTTCGGTGTGCGCCTTAGTGGTGGCGACCGATATATTCAAATGCTGGCTGACTATCTTGATCGGATACCCGCGCGCCAGGAGCACCAGAACCTCGTATTGACGCGGTGTAATGTGCAACATCCGGGCCTCTATATTCGCCAGCGAAGACGGAAGCGCCCTGAACCTGGAGGTGCTCGCGACCGCGCGCAAGCCAGGAGTTTGCGCCGCCGGATCCGCGGCAACGGGCATTGACTGGAAGCACTTTCCGCCGACCAGAACCACTCTGATTGACGCCGCCAATACATCAGGCGATGCGTCTCTGGGCACATAGCCCGCCACCATCGAGGGCAAATCCCGCCATGTGCCCGGCATGGTCGCCATGTCGGACGACAATAACATCCACTTCGGCAAATACGCGCGTTGCGCCGCGCGGGCCAGTTCAACGATGTTTTCATGCACCGCGACAGAAAGCAACACCAGATCACTTTCCCCGTTCGCGAGCGCCTGGCCCGAAAAAGATGAGTAATCCACCGCCCGGATCAGCGATTCGGGCATTACGTCGCTTAAATGTTGCACGATGCCAAGACGAAGCAAGGCATGAGGCTCCACAACAATGACTGTAGTCATTTTTATTCCTCGTTGACGCTATGTGAATCGTGAAGCCCATCGGGGTAATTCCAGTGGCCCATCACTCATGTTATTTATGTGATGAAATGTTACGTTCTTCCATGAAAACGAGTATCGGCCAGTTGCCTGATTTGCTGGCGGCCATTTATCTAATTAGTATTCGGACCGCGTTTACCCGACTGACGGGTTTATAAGTGCCGGCCACATGGCGCCGAACGGCGATGCGGCCGGGATCCATCCAAAAGCGTTTACGCCGAGAAGGCTTTCCAGAGCATGTAGCCAGCCAAAACAAGCAACAGGTAAGCGAAAATGGTCCTGAGCTGGCGCACATCCAGGGCATGCGCAGTTTTAGCGCCAAACGGCGCGCTCAGCACACTGGCCGCGGCCACGCACAACAGCGCGGGCAAGTAGATAAACCCCAGGCTACCAGCCGGCAAGTTTTGAATATCCCAGCCATGGTAGATGTTGCTTAATGTTCCCGATAAAGCTATCGGGAACCCCATCACCGCCGACGTGGCCACCGCATTGTGAATCGATACGCCGCGCCACCCCAGAAACGGCACAGTAATAAACCCGCCGCCCGCGCCAACAAGCCCCGACAAGGTTCCAATGCCCACTCCGGCCGCCGTCATGCCGATCGCGTTGGGCAAAGTGCCTTCGCTGCCCCCTTTTTTCTTGCGCAGCATCTTCACCGCCGAGAAAATCACGAACACGCCAAAAAGCCCCGCCAAATAGCGCGTGTCTAAATTGGCGGCAATCATGGGTCCCACCCACGAACCGACCAGAACGCCCGGAATCAGCAGGAATGCAACACCCCACAAAATCGCCCCCCTTTTATGGTGCGCGTACACACTGGACATGGAGGTAAAAAAGATCGTTGCCAGCGATGTGGCAATAGCAATATGAATAACGTGATCCACCGGAAAGCCATGCGCCGAAAAAATAATCGTGAACAAGGGAACCATAATCATTCCCCCGCCGATTCCCAGCAAACCCGCCGCAAAACCCGTGCACAGTCCCAATACAATCAACACAATCACCAAACTAATATCCATCACATCTCCAAATGACGAACAACGCAAATGCCACGACATCATACCCGCCGCAGAACGTAAAAACCCCGCGAAACCATAGTTTCGCGGGGTTTTCATTGCGCCGCGATGTTATCCGCGATGCTGCGATTGGTCGATGTTATAGGGGATCAGCCGCTGCCAGCCCAGCGTTGCGCCTCTGGATACGGCGGTGTATATGGCCTGGTTCCTGTTGTGCGCGTCCAGCCGTTGGTAAAGCGTTTCAGTGTGCGCCTTGGCGGTGGCCACCGAGATATTCAAGTGTCGACTGACCGTCTTCATCGGATAGCCACGGGCCAGCAGCACCAGAACCTCGTATTGGCGCGGAGTGATGCGCAGCAGCCGGGCTTCGGCGTTCGCACGCGAGGGCGCCGAATTCGCGTCGCTGACCAGGCCCAGCAGTGGCTCGGCTTTACAGTTGGCCGCGGGTGGCGATGGATTGATTTCCCTGGAATTACTGGACGCCAAACGAAGGTTTGGCGCCGCCGGTTCCGGCTCGTTCTGCGATAATTGAAAGCACTTTCCACCGACCAGCACCAGCCTGATCGAGGCAGCCAAAACGTCCGGCGATGCGCTGCGTGGCACATAACCAGCCACAATCGGCGGCAATTCCTTCCAGGAACCGGGCATGGTCGCGACATCGGACAGCAATAATATGCACCTCGGCGCATAAACATGTTGTGCCGCCTGAACCAGTTTAACCACGTCTTCATGCAAAGCAACCGACAGCAACACCAGATCGATTTCGCCACCACCGAATGCCTGCCCATAAAGAGATGAATAATCCACGCCATGAACCGTTGATTCAGGCAGCACTTCGTTCAGGTGCTGCAAAATGCCGAAGCGAAGCAATGCATGGGGCTCAACTACAACAACTGCGGTCATTTTTTTTCCTTACGTCAAAGACACAAATCGTAATAAGTTTGTGTAAATGGACGTTACAACTTTATACGGAAGTGACCATTGGCCGATTGACCGATAAACATGGGCCATTCGCGTCGGTTGCAAGAGAACCATGTGCCCTATTGACATATCTCGCGATTTGTACGTCTTGCGATTATCTGCTGGCGCGCTTTGCTCGGGCCAAGCCATTTCATTAAAACTTTTGGATCGACCCGCGGCTTGCCGCCTGCCGGATCGGCTCTTCCGAGTTGGCGCGTCGACAATTCGGCAACCCGATTTAGATTATGTTAAATTTGTAAGCCAACATTCAGTATTAAAATCAATCCGGGCCAGCCGACGATGTCAGACTCATTCACAACCAGACCCGAAATCAGAGGAACTTTTGGCGTCGTATCCTCTACGCACTGGATCGCGTCTCAGGTGGCCATGGGCGTACTGGAAAAAGGCGGAAATGCATTCGATGCGGCCGTTGCGGGCGGCTTCTCGTTACAGGTGGTCGAACCGCATCTGAACGGACCTGGCGGTGAAGTTCCGATTTTGTTCTGGAGCGAAAACGAAAAACGAGCACGGTCCTTATGCGGGCAAGGCCCGGCCCCGAAACTTGCCAGCACTCAATATTTTCGCGACAAAGGACTGGATCTGGTGCCCGGCATTGGCCTTTTGCCGGCCTGCGTACCCGGCGCATTCGGCGCGTGGCTGACCTTGCTGCGCGATTACGGCACATGGGAACTGGACGATATCCTGCGACCAGCGATAGAACTGGCCAGTCAGGGGTTTCCGCTGGTTCCCCGAGTCGTGCAGGCCATTGTTGCCGTCCAAGACCTCTTTCGCAAGGAATGGCCCGATTCGGCGGCGACCTGGTTGCCGAACGGAAAAATTCCCGACTTGAATCAGTTGTTCCGATTACCAGCGATCGCATCGACGTATACGCGTGTGATCAACGAAGCAAACAGCGGGGCAAGCGGCCGACGTGAACGAATTAACGCTGCACTATCAATCTGGCAAGAGGGGTTTGTCGCCCAGGCCATTGATCGCTACTACAAGACCCAGTCGGTTCGAGACACCACGGGAAACCGGAATTCCGGCTTGCTACGCCTGGAAGACATGGCGGCATGGAAGCCCTCTTATGAAGAACCTGTCACGCTGCAATATGGCCAATACACTGTCGCCAAATGCGGGCCGTGGTCGCAGGGTCCGGTGTTTCTCCAACAGCTATCCATATTGCGCCACTTCGACGTTGCAAAAATGGATCCCAACTCTGCGGAATTCGTGCATTGTTTAGCTGAGACAGCAAAACTGGCGTTTGCCGACCGATTGGCATGGTACGGCGATCCGCTGGCGGTTCGTGTCCCATTACAGGCTCTGTTATCCAATGACTATTCCAAGGAGCGAGCCAAACTGATCAGCGGCGAGGCCTCGAAAGTTTTGCGGCCCGGAAGCCCCGAAGGGCGCGACCCAATCTTGCCCGACCTGAAAGCATCAGACCGTACTTTAGAGCGTGCCGACGTGCGTTTCGGCGTCGGCGAACCTACATTCGCGGATCTGCCTCCGGTTGAAACATGGGCCGAAAAAGAAATTTTTGTGGGTGACACCTGCCATCTGGACGTCATCGACAGACATGGAAACATGGTGTCGGCAACACCTTCGGGCGGGTGGTTGTCTTCCAGTCCGGTTATTCCCGAGCTTGGTTTCCCCATAACCACTCGCTTGCAAATTACATGGTTGGACGACAACGTGCCAGGAGCCCTGCGGCCCGGATTCAGACCGACCACCACACTCTCGCCTAGCCTGGCCCTTAAAGACGGCCAGCCCTACATGGTATTTGGCACGCCGGGCGGAGATCAACAGGACCAATGGCCGCTTGCCTTCTTCCTGCGCCACATATCAATGGGCATGAACCTGCAAGAGTCGATCGAAGCGCCATCTTGGCATATTAACCACTTCCCAGGCTCGTTCTGGCCGCGTGCGACAACTTTGAACCGCATTACTTTAGAATCACGATTTAACGAAGCGTGTATATCTGGTCTGAAGGCGGCCGGGCACGAGGTAAAAGTGGGAGCCCCTTGGTCGGAAGGAAGGATTAGCGCCTGCACGCGTGAATTTACAAAAGATGGCGGCATACTGCTGCGCGCTGCGGCAAACCCCCGCGGCATGCAAGGCTACGCGGTCGGCCGCTAAAACCGAAGGAGCACTCTGTGAGCAAACGCCGTGAATTCTTGAAACTATCGTCTCGTGCCGCAACCGGGCTTGCCCTTGCTGGCGGCTCTTCCCTTACCTGGGCCCAATCAAAGCCATCTTCAATGGCGATGATGACTTGGGGAGGGTTGTGGGGTAATGGCATGGCCGAGTATGTGGATGCCCCCTTCACCAAAGAAACAGGAATCAAGATTATCCAGGATCGAGGCTCGAGTCCGGTGGAAAGGGTAACCAAACTAAAGATCAACCTCAATAACCAGATTTACGATTTAATGCAAGTGCATGACGGCGTCGTTCCGTTGGCTGAAAAACAAGGCGTCCTGGAGGGGCTCGATCCGAATTCCCCGAATCTTCCCTTCCTAAAAGAGGTACCGGAAAGCTTTC
>JBDTGB010000208.1:0-2756 GCA_039937635.1 Burkholderiaceae bacterium
GCCTGAAGCATTGTGTCTTCTGTAATCCCGGCCAGCGCCACGCCCGCATTGAGGAAAACATGGGCATCGTACTTCGCGTTGTGCAAAACCTTTGCCGCTCGGGCGTCCTCAAGCCAGGGGCGCAGACGGTCCAATACTTCCTGTCGAGGCAACTGCGTCACGTTGTCCGGACCGCGATGGCCGACCGGTATGTAGCAAGCGACCCCCGGCTTGACCGACAAAGACAGGCCAACCAGACGCGCGCGCATGGGATCGATTGACGTCGTTTCGGTATCAAGCGCAACCAGGTCGGCATTTTTTACAAGAGTAAGCCAGTGCTCGAACAACGGCCAATCCAACACGGTGTCGTAGTGCGTTTCGGTCGGCGCTTCGGGCAATTCCAGAGCCACCCGGCTATCTTGCAACGGCACCCGTTGCGGCTCGCCGGTGAGCTCCCGCAACCAGCTTCTGAAGCCATACTCTTCATAAAGATCGATCAGCGCCTGGCGATCAACCGGCTTGAATGCCAGGTCGGATAAATCCACTGCGATCGACGGCACATCGCAATCCGTCTTGATCGTCAACAAGCGACGCGTCAACTCGAAGTTCGGAATGGCGGCGCGCAAATTAATGCCCGCCGCGCCTTTAATGGCATCGGCGTTGGCCACCAGCGCATCAATCGTGGTGTATTCAGCCAACCACTTGGCCGCTGTTTTGGGCCCCACTTTTGCGACACCCGGAATATTGTCGACGGTGTCGCCGGTCAGCATCAAAAAATCAACAATCTGGCCTGGGGCCACGCCAAATCTTTTCATCACACCAGCGACGTCTTGGCGCTCGCCGCTCATGGTATTGACCAGTTCGACATGTTCATTGACCAGTTGCGCCAGATCCTTGTCGCCGGTCGAAACAATCGTATGCATGTTTGACTTGGTCGCGCGATCGGCTAAAGTGCCAATAACGTCATCGGCTTCGACGCCCGGAATGACGAGAACCGGCCAACCCATGGCGACAACCGCCTTGTGTATAGGCTCTATTTGCCGCGCCAGGTCGGGCGGCATTGATGGCCGTTGCTCTTTGTATGGCGGGTAAATATCGCTGCGAAACGTCTTGCCTTTGGCGTCGAAGACACAGGCGGCGTAATCCGCCTTGTAATCCTGTAACAGCCTCCTTAACATGTTTATGACACCATAAAGGGCGCCCGTGGGTTCGCCCTTGGCGTTTCGCAAATCGGGCATGGCGTGATAAGCCCTATACAGGTAGCTGGACCCATCAACAAGTAACAAGGTTTTTTTCATGACGATAAATAAAATAGTCCGTATGCCAGCTTCGGTGCAGATTCCCGAAATTATGTCAGAGATGAAACTTGCCGCCGATCAACTGCGGGAAGTCGGCTGGGGCGTCAGTATTTTTGGCAGCGCCCGTATCAAATCAGACTCTCCTTATTACGCGCTAAGCGAAGCTCTTGGTGCGCGACTGGCCAAAGCCCAGCTCCCCGTCATAGCCGGCGGAGGCCCCGGCATTATGGAAGCCGCCAACAAAGGCGCTTTCCAGGCAGGCGGTAAAAGCGTGGGCCTGAACATAAAACTGCCCCACGAAGCCAGCGATAACTCGTACCAAACACACAGCCTGTACTTCAATTACTTTAATTCCCGCAAAGCCACCTTCTTCATGCATAGCGTGGCCTACATCGCGCTGCCAGGCGGATTCGGCACGCTGGACGAACTTTTCGAAATTCTGACGCTCGTTCAAACCCGCAAGCTGCCACCCGCGCCTATTGTACTCATGGGCACCGACTATTGGGCCGGCCTGCTCGACTGGATTGAAAACAAGCTTCAGGCCCAGAAGCTGATCGGACCCAACGACCTGAAACTGCTCACCATTTCCGACGACATCGACCAAGTCATGCGCCTGATCGAAACGTTTTGCTCCGACTACGCCGAGCACCTTGAAAGCGCTCCGGCTGTGCCTTGACAAGCGATGACATACAATTACCATGACTCACATATTTCTTAACTGACTAAACCGATTCCATACCATGACAATGTCCAAAATTCCTATTCAATTCAAAGATCCCGCCCTGTTTCGCACCCAGTCCTACATTAATGGCAAATGGGTCGACGCGGCGGACGGCAGTACATTCGTCGTCGATAATCCCGTTAACGGCCAAACAATCGCTCAGGTCCAGAATCTGGGCCAGGCCGAGGCACGAACGGCCATCGACGCGGCCAATAAAGCGCTGAAAGCGTGGCGCGCGCGCACTGGCAAGGACCGAGCCATCATTTTGCGGCGCTGGTTCGATCTGATTATCGCCAGCACCGAGGATTTGGCTCGGTTGATGACCTTGGAACAAGGCAAGCCGGTCACCGAATCACGCGGCGAAATTGCCTATGGAGCGTCGTTCGTCGAATGGTTCGCCGAACAGGCAAAACGGGTGACAGGCGACATAATGGCCTCGCCCAACAAGGCAAACCGGATGCTGGTGCTACGCGAGCCCATCGGCGTGTGCGCGGCCATTACGCCGTGGAATTTCCCCAATGCCATGATTACGCGCAAAGTTGCTCCCGCGCTGGCCGCCGGATGCACAGTCGTCCTCAAGCCCGCCGAACAAACCCCGTTATCCGCGCTCGCGCTGGCCGAGCTTGCCGATCGCGCGGGCATCCCGGCAGGCGTACTTAATATTATTGCCGCCGACAGCGAACGTTCGATCGAGATAGGCAAGGTGCTGTGCGCCAGCCCCATTGTGAAAAAGGTGACCTTCACCGGATCAACAGCCG
>JBDTGB010000209.1:0-1899 GCA_039937635.1 Burkholderiaceae bacterium
GCCGTGTTTCCCTCGCGACGCGGCCTGCTGCCCGCAGTGCGGGCTTTGGTCGACTATCTGGCCCTGCGTTTTCAGGCTGCGCAGGAGCCTTAACCGGATTGAAGCTCGGTATCGCGAACATCGCTGAATAATTTATTGGCAACCTGCGCGATGTGCATGCCCTGAAACCGCGCGCCAGCAAGCTCGTTTTCAGAAGGCTGACGCGAGCCATCGCCGCCAGCCAGCGTGCTTGCGCCATAGGGGCTGCCGCCGGTAACTTCGTCCAGGCGCGTTTGGCCCTGAAAGCTATAAGGCAAACCAACCGTGATTAGACCAAAGTGCATCAGATTAGTCAGAATCGAAAACAAGGTGGCTTCCTGGCCGCCATGCTGAGTCGCAGTGGAAGTAAACGCGCCGCCGACCTTGCCGTTTAGCACACCCCTGGCCCACAAGCCGCCCGCCTGATCAAGGAAGCTTGCCATTTGCGAAGACATGCGGCCAAAACGAGTCCCGGTTCCGACGATGATGGCGTCGTAGTGCTCAAGATCTTCGACCTTGGCGATAGGCGCCGCCTGGTCAAGCTTGTAATGCGACGCCTTGGCCACCTGCTCCGGCACAAGTTCCGGAACGCGCTTGATGTCAACGACAGCGCCAGCCTCGCTGGCTCCCTCCGCAATTGCGTTGGCCATGGTTTCAATATGACCGTAGGCAGAATAATAGAGGACGAGAACCTTAGCCATTTGTTGTGCTCCTGTTACGAAATGAGGTGAATGATTGAATAATTGAACGATTGAATAATAGATTGATGCGAATAGCCTGACTAGATGGCTTCGCCAACACTTAGCGTTCTAAATAATGAACGATAAACAAAATTATCCTCGTTTCGTGGACTTTAGTAGATTTTTTATATTATTATGATAATCGTTATCATTTGCATTCAAATGATACGCATAGCTTACCCAACCTACTCCATGAATCGCTATGCTCCCATAAGCGCCACCCTACTCTCCGTCCTCGCCGCCCATGACCCTGGCGCAACAGCGCCTTCCAACCGGCCGTCGGCAATTATTTCAACCTTGCCGGTCATTATTGGGCCGGACGAAGAGCCTACTAAAGAGAAAGAAAAAGATGAATGTTAGATTGATAGCCGCTAGTGGCCTGATCGTCTGCTCCAATGGGGTGAAAACGCCGCCGAACCGGGCGTTGTCCTATATGGTCTGGTCGATACCGGTATAAGCTACACACGCGCTCAAGACGCGGACAGCGCCCCTCGACAAAGGACAGGGTTAACAACAGGCGGCTTAAGCGATTCCCTGATTGGCATGAAAGGGCAAGAAGCATTATCCGGCGGTTGGCTGGCGACATTTCAATTGGAGTCCATGATTGACCTCACGACGGGCTCTTTGGTGGATTCGGACCGTTTTTTCAATAGCAATGCCTGGGTCGGACTGGCTAATGATCAGTTCGGCGAAATCCGCCTCGGGCGTCAACGTGTGGTTGGACAACAATTTGGCAGCCAGTTAGAAATAGCGTCGTGGAAGGACATGTCAATGGGGGCGACATTCAAGGCTTCAGATAATTATCAGATTGACAATACCGTCAATTATCTTTCGCCGTCATGGGCCGGTTTCAGTTTTGGTTTGGGATACAGCTTTGACGTGGCCGGCGATCAGACCAATGGCTGGAAGTCGCCGGCCGCCAGCGTTGCGCTGAAATATGAAAGCGGACCTTTATTGGCTGTGGCGACCTGGGACAAGGCTTATTTGCCCGCGTCGGCGTTTCCGGATTCGGCGCGCCCGCAGGCGTGGCAACTAGGCGTGTCTTATGGTTTCAGCGTGGCAAAGATGTCGCTAGGCTGGAGTCACCAGACGAACGGCTATGTGGGCATGGACGGCGGAGATCCCGATAATCTGGGGCTGG
>JBDTGB010000210.1:0-2589 GCA_039937635.1 Burkholderiaceae bacterium
CGCATATGGTTCCGAGAAATCTATGACTTTCTTTCTTTCAGGCGTGATCGAAAACGAAGCCATGATCGCATCCACTTTGTTGGTGCGCAGGAATTGAACACGCGTCGGTCCAGTGACTGGCACAACCTGAAGCTCGACGCCCAAATCTTTGGCCAATGAATGAGCCGCCTCGATATCGAAGCCTGTCTGTTTGGCGTTCTTATCGAGCATACCGTACGGAGGCGCGCCGATATCGACGCCTATGATGATCTTGCCTCTTTGTTGGATGGTCTGAAGCGTATCCGCACTAACCGGCGCCAGTCCCGCAGCCAATGAAAAAGCGCCAAGCGCCAGTATTGCGACTTTTTTACTCAACATGGTTATCTCCAAATAATAATCAATGGTTGGTGCAACATTAAACTTAAAGACCGTTGCTTATGAACTGCCTTAATTCAGGCGTTTGAGGATTCTTCAGCAAGCCGGCATCGCCCGCTTCCCACACGACGCCATTTCTAACATAAAGAATTTGATCCGCCACGGCTTGCGCAAAGGCCATCTCGTGGGTCACCAGCACCATGGTCATCCCATCCCTGGCCAAGCTTGCTATCACTTTCAGAACCTCGCCAGTTATCTGCGGATCAAGCGCCGAGGTGACCTCGTCAAATAACATCAGCTTCGGCCGCATGGCCAACGAACGGGCAATCGCCACACGCTGTTGCTGCCCGCCCGAGAGCTGATCTGGGTACGCCATGGCCTTGTCCACCAGGCCAACCTGGTTCAACACATGCAGCGCCAGCTCGTGCGCTTCGCGCGTCTTGATTTTTTTCACCTTGCGCGGCGCAATCGTTATGTTTTGCTCGACGCTTAAATGCGGAAACAGGTTATAGCTTTGGAAAACAATGCCCACTTCCTTGCGCAGACTGAAAACATCGCACTCTTTTTTATGCAAGTCCCGGCCACAAACACGCAACTCGCCGCCATTGATACTCTCAAGACCATTGATACATCGAAGGGCCGTGCTTTTACCCGAGCCGCTTTGCCCGATCAAGGCAACGACGCCCCCTTCGAACACCTCGAACGAAATGCCCTTTAAAACCTCGTCCCGGCCATAGGACTTCTTGACATTTTTGAAGCTGACAACAGGATCCATATCAACACAGCCCTTTAATTGGTTTTATCTTTCAGCTTTTTTTCCAAGCGATACGACAACAAGGAAAGCGGGTAGCACAGAATGAAATAAATAATCGCCGCCGCCGTGAACACCGCAAAAGGCTTGAACGTGGAGTTGTTGACGACCCGCGCCGAATAGGTTAAATCAAAAAAGCCGATCACCACCGCATAGGAAGAGTTCTTGATAATCTGAACCAGAAACCCCACTGTGGGCGGAACGGCCACCCGCAATGCTTGCGGCAAAATAATGTACACCAGTGTTTGCAAGCCGTTAAAGGCCAGACTGTGCGAGGCTTCCCACTGCGTGAGCGCAACCGACTCGATACACCCCCGCCATATCTCGCCCAGATAGGCGCTGGAATAGATGGTCATCGCCAACCCGGCCGCCACCAAAGCCGGTAAATCGTAGCCGGCGATACTGATGCCGAAATACACAATGAACATCATGACGGGCAAGGGAATGCCCTGCATCAGCTTGACGTAAAGTCCGGTTAATCCCGGTAGTAATTTACGCTTTGACGCCCTGGCAATCGCCAAGGGCAAACCCACAACCGTGCCTCCGACAAAACCCAGCAACGACAGAACAATCGTCCAACCCGCCCCGTGCAAGACGAAAAACCACTGGCTGTAGGAGACTCCGAATATCATGATTGAAGCTCCTCGCGCGTCGCCCTGCTATTTTTTTCAATGTTCTTCGTTTTGGGAAACGCCATGTCATAACAGGCGTTCATCGATACGCGCAACAGCCACGAAAGAAACACATAGATGACCGCAATGATGATGAATACTTCGAATCCGCGAAACGTCTCGCTCTGAATTTGATAACCCACCGCAGTCAGCTCCTCGGCCGATATCTGCGACATGATCGAGCTGGCCAACATCATCAACACGAACTGACTGACCAGCGCCGGGTACATTTTCTCGACGGCCTGAGGCAAAACGATGTATCGCAATACCTGCGCCTTGGTAAAACTCAAGCACGCCGCCGCTTCTTTTTGCCCCTTGTGAACAGCCTCCATCCCCGCCCTGACTATCTCGCACGTATAGCCGGAGGTATTAATCGTCAAAGCAACAATGGCCGCGTAGAAAGCGGGCACCCTTATTTGAAGAGCCGCAAGCCCAAAGAATAGCCAGAACGCCTGCACAATCAGCGGCGTATTGCGGGTAACGTCCACAAAGGCTGTCGTAGCGCCTTTCAGGAACCAGCCGCCCTCGGTCTTGGCAATGGCCAACGCAATCCCGAACAAAAAGCCCAGCACTATGGAAAGTGTCGACATTTTTACGCTGAGCCAAGCGCCCTCCAACAGACTCGGCCAAAACTCGGTCACGAAACTAAAGTCGAAACCATAATTCATATTTTTATTTACCCACCGAGTAGTTCTTGCCCAACCATCTTGCGCTCCCCTTAATTCAAGTGTTGCTCAGTATCGATCACCTGTC
>JBDTGB010000211.1:0-3267 GCA_039937635.1 Burkholderiaceae bacterium
ATATAAAAGTTTTATACGAGAACAAAGCGGCAGGCGAACTGACTTGCCTGCTTCGGTGGGCGCCCGGAACGACTCTGCCGTTTCACAAGCATCCTGAAATTGAACAAAGCTGGGTGCTCGACGGATCGTTTTCCGATCACGACGGAATTTGCAGGGCCGGAGAATATGTCTATCGAGTCCCTGGTTCAATGCACGAAACACACAGCGCTGAAGGCTGCACCATCCTTGCCATCTATCGCAAGCCCAATATTTTCCGCAACAGCGCCGGCTACGATGTGGAAAAGAACAAGCAGATTAAAACGCAGCACCAGCCTTCAACCTGGACGGCAGCGGCCAATTAGCAGCATCGCGCCAGATTAAATTGCTCGTCGGAATCACGTCCAAGGAGAACTTCTAAACAGCGCAGCTTGGCTCTTAAGAAGTAACGTGATTCGTTTCGATAGACAGCAAGTAGAAGTCGGGCGTGACCTTTATCAAGCCACATAGGGAGACAAATGATGGCTACTCAACCAGCAACACAAACCGCTGGCAAACCCGTTTCAATGCGCACGGTGGCGGCTGCAAGCGCCATTGGAACGACGATCGAATGGTATGATTTTCTTATTTATGCCACCGCCGCTTCGCTGGTCTTAAACACACTCTTTTTCCCCACCCATGATCCTTTGGTGGGGAAGCTGCTCTCAATCGGCACCATCGGCGTGGGATTCTTTGCGCGACCGCTCGGGGCGATCATCCTAAGCCATTTCGGCGATCGCTTAGGGCGCAAGTCCATGCTGATCCTGACGTTAGTCAGCATGGGCGCCGCAACGATGCTGATTGGCTTGCTGCCTACCTATGCAACGATCGGCATCGCTGCGCCCATTCTTTTAGTGGTGTGCAGACTTATACAAGGCATAGCCGTCGGCGGAGAATGGGGCGGCGCTGTGCTAATGGCCATCGAGCACGCTCCGGCGCACAAACGCGGCTTCTATGGAAGCATCGTACAAATCGGCTTCCCGCTGGGTTTGGCGCTAGGCACCCTGTCATTTTTCGCGCTGGCCTATCTGGACGAAGAACAGTTCATGTCCTGGGGATGGAGACTTCCGTTCCTTGCCAGCGCGCTACTAGTCGTCGTCGGCACTTACATCAGGCTGCGCGTTGAAGAAACGCCCGACTTCGAACGGAATGTGCGCGAAGGCACAATCGAACGGTTTCCAGTTCTTGAAACGATACGCCGCCACCCCAAAGACCTGCTTATCGGGTTGGGTGCGCGGATCACCGAAATATCGTGGATCTATGTTTTAACCATCTTTGGTCTAAGCTATGCCGTGACCAATCTGGGCCTGCCGCGCAACCTGGTGCTTGGCGCAATCGCCTTGGGCGCCATCGGCGAGCTCATCACAATTCCGTTGTTCGGAGCACTGTCTGATCGTATAGGACGCCGCCCCGTATACATGTTGGGTTGCGTCGCGGCCATAGCCTTAGCGTTCCCGATCTTCTGGGGAATCGAAACAAAAGATCCGGGCACCGTGATCCTGGCATTCGTCGTTGGCATGTCGGTGGGCCACGGCATCATGTATGGCGTGCAAGCAAGTTTCCTTAGCGAAATGTTTCCGTCCAACCTACGCTACAGCGGCGCGTCGCTGGGCTATCAATTGGCCGCGCCCATCGGGGGCGGCCTGGTTCCCGTCGCCGCCGCCGCTGTCGTCGGGATGACGAATGGCGCAACGTGGCCAGTTTCCTTGCTGATGATTGCAATTGCTCTGGCAACAATCGTTGCAGTTCTCTATGCGAAAGAGACTGCTCCCGCCGTTGCAAACGGTTATGCACGAGCCAATCGGGTACCGCCGCCCTTGACAGGCGAAGCGGCGAAATAAAAGCGGCGCCTTCCGACGGGGTCATGCAAGGTTTTCGTGCAGCCCCGCCGGCGAGTACATAATCACCAGCGCTGTCGCGGCACCTGACAAACTATGTCCGCGATGAGGCATGCGGGAATCGAAGTGGATGGTGTCGCCCACTTCAAGTATGTACTTCTGCATGCCCACCTGCCACTCGACCTTGCCTGTCAACACGTAAAGCAGTTCTTCTCCGTCGTGCTGAAAAAAGACAAATTTATCGATCTCGGCCGGGAAAGAAAATAGAAAAGGCTGAAGCGCCCGGGATGTCGCCGCATCGCTTAACGCAAAATAATCATACCCAAACGCACTACCGCCCAGCACGGTCGGGCGCTTTTCGTCGTGCCGGACAACACTGACCCCGCGCCATGGCGCCCTTATCCCCGGCGCCGACAACAAGGTGGCGGCCTCGATTCCAAGCGCCCCCGCAAGCCGAGATAGCGTTGCAATCGGTGGAACTTTCTTGCCATTCTCTATTCGGGATAGATAGCCTTTATCGAATCCGGCCTGCGCCGCCAACTGTTCAAGCGTAAAACCAGCGGCTAGTCTTTGTCGACGCAATCGTTTGCCAAGCTCGTTCACCACAGGCGGAGTTGCTTGCTCTTTAGGTTGTGGAGAAGTCTTGCCGGAACCATTATTCGTCGTCATAGGCATATTTTATCAGGGTGACCGGCGCCACGGCGACACGCTCCCACGCCAAATATAAGCTTATGCAGACGCCCGCGCCGTCGGATGCACATACTGAGACACTGCGGCGCCGGCCTCTGCCGCGGCATCCAGATCGTCGACCACGATCACAACATGATCAATACCATCCGTAAACGTTCTCATATCCACTCTTCAGAAAAACCGTTGATACGGTTTTAGCACATCCAAAAAATTCCAGAAAACCTTCGTTGCAAAAGATACAACGTCTACGGAAACGGAAGATCTAAAATCCCCGAAGACACGTAGCTACGCATCAGAAAGCCAACTAACAGGAGGCGCTATGACACGCAGATATATTGACTGTCGCAACTTTCCCAGCGAAATGAACTGCTCGGTGGCAATATCGGCAGACAGCGAGAAAGAGTTGATGGAGGCCGCGGTGCAACACGCCGTGGCTGTGCACGGCCACAAAGATTCACCCGAGCTGCGAGAACAGGTGAAAAAATCGATGCAAGAAGGCAACCCTCCCGACTAGTGCCCCGTCTCTGGTTAGTTCATGCAGTCAAATTCGAGTGGATGCGCGTGTCAGGCAAGGCGCAAACCGCAGCGTTAGCAATGCTATCGCGAGGATTTGCAACGCGGCATGGCGCGTGCAGACGCCGAATTTGAGCATGCAAACTAACCAGACGGGGCCCTATACGCGTCCGGTCGACAACCACCGTTCCCAATCCATAAACCCATTCTT
>JBDTGB010000212.1:0-1938 GCA_039937635.1 Burkholderiaceae bacterium
ACGCGAATCACTGCAGCCAATGACCATGATCTCAGGGTGTTGCCCGTTTTCAGCCAGATCCTGGTAACGTTCCCGCTCTTGAGAAAGGCTGCCATTGAGAAACGATGCATAGCCATTAGTTAGTCTTTCTGGAAACACGTTCACTCCTGTAATTATTGGAAGCCTTCCTGTAATTATTGGGAGCCTATAAGTTTAACCCCATCGGCATGATGTTTGCTACACGCAAAGTAGTCCCTATCACGGGTTGCGTTTCATTTTTTGAAGGAGGTCGATATGACCAAGTCCAGATATTTCCAGGCTGTTATCCTGACCGCCACGACGCTTGCGTTGACTGCGTGCGTCGCGCCTGACAGAGTGCGTTACGATGGCACTGTCCCCTACTCCGGGCAAACTGGCGCCGCGACCACAACTAATCCGACGTATTACCGCGGCACTGAAAGCGGCATGGCGACCACTAACAATGATGCGTCAATCAATGCCAACGTGATGAACGCCGTATCGTCTGTGCAAGGTTTGCGCGCATCGAATATTCAGGTGACAACCCTCAACGGGAACGTGTCACTACGCGGAATAGCCGATAATCAGATGGTCGCGCAAAGCGCGGTTCAGGCGGCGCGACAAGTGTCGGGTGTGCAGAGAGTCGATTACGATTTGCGTCTTCTGCAACCGTAGGCGCAAGAACGCTGGCGGAGATTAACTCGGCATTCTCGCCTGCGGCGTCAGGGCGGGGTCAGGCTCTAGTTCTGGCGGCTTCGAAGGATCGAAGTCCTCCCATTTGCCGTGATGCCACCGCCCTTGCGCGCGCTCCACATTGTGGCCTCCTGCTTCACGAAGCAGTTCACATGCTTGTTCTTCCTGCTCGGGGGCAACATGCAGCGCCAGCAACACTCCGGGCTTTCGTGCCGTGGGAGGCGCTTGCATCGGTGGCGCGCCAGCGCGTCCACGCGTGCGCCGCCCTGTTACCCACAAAGCGCCCCACAAGGAACCCAGATACGCGCCCAGCCCGGCGCCGATCAGCATCGCCGTGGTAGTGTCGCTTATACGCCAGGCGATGACGGCTCCCAGAATGGCGAACAGAAGCCCGATGCATGCCGCTCCCACGACAGCGCCCCACTCGGCTCCTTTGGAGTCAGGATCCGGGACACTTACGTCTCCTGCATACGAGCCATGCTGAGTCGGTGGACTGACGTAGAAAGTGCTGATGTTCCGGCCCAGAAACCCATGCGCATATAAGTTTTTGACCGCGATTTCGGCATCGGCTAAGGTGTTGAATCTGGCAGCCACAATTAAAGACATGTCGATCTCCCAAACGGCGGTTCGGCCGCGGTACCCATATAATCCCCACCCGCTCTCGTTTTTCGCAAAAAGCGGTCAACATTCGTGAGCAAGTCTTGTGCCGACGAACGATCACCGGTCGCTATGCACTAGTTTGGCATGGCGCT
Organism: Burkholderiaceae bacterium; assembly: GCA_039937635.1. Lineage (GTDB taxonomy): Bacteria > Pseudomonadota > Gammaproteobacteria > Burkholderiales > Burkholderiaceae_B > JBDTGB01. The sequence goes on from JBDTGB010000212.1 coordinate 1,443, forward strand.
TGCTGTCAAAATGACAAATGCGTAGCGGCAACTACAATAACGCGACAGGCGGGCTCTGAAATCGCTTGCTTCGTATAAGCCCAGGAGCGGATATGCCACGGTATGCAAAAATAATTCTTTGGGGATGCCTGGTCTTCCTGGCTGGTTTCATACTGTGCGTGGCGCTGGTTTCGACGGGTGGCTTGAATTACGCAAAGCCATGGCTTAACCGTCAGGCCAGCGCGCTCGCGGATCGTCCTGTAGCGATACTGGGGGACCTATCACTGCACTGGACCAGGCCAAGAGACCAGGAGGGTTGGCGCCGGTGGCTACCCTGGCCGCAAATTCATGCCGAGCAGATTATTATCGGCAACCCCTGGAACGAACCAGAAACGAACATGGCGGAAATCAACGCCGTGACCGTCTCCTTAAATCCTTTAGCTCTGCTGGACCATATTGTTCAAATTTCCAGTTTGAATGTGCAAGGGGCCAATATATTGCTTGAGCGACGGGCCGA